>CAYWLI010000028.1:0-20786 GCA_964459135.1 uncultured Thermodesulfobacteriota bacterium
CTCGCAACTCCCCATCCAGCGGTATAGGTTTTTTGTAGCGGGTCGTGAACTCAAGAGTCACCCCCCAAATCTCCCCCTGGCTCTTAATCAAGATTGCGCGTCCGATCGTTTCATCCAACAGTGCGGTTGTAATACCGCCGTGGAGACGGTTCGGATAGCTCTGGTGTTCTTCCAAAGGTCTGCACACCGACATGAGTTCACCATTCTCCAGCTTATAGAAAAATGTCTTCAAGCCATATGAATTTTTCAATCCGCACACAAGACACATTTTAGAGTTGGGTTGTTTTCCGGTAACCTTATACTGCATGACACTCCTTGGTTATGAGAAGGTAGGCCTGCCCGAGTTCGATGTAGATGTTAGCGGGTTCCTGGTGCATTGTCTTTGGGCCTTTCTTTTTTCACAGGCAATTCTCATAGTGGCAATCGCATAAGACTTCTCGCGTTGTCCTCATATATCATCTTCCTCTCCGCCTCAGTGATATCCATGTGCTTTATGGCATCAATTGTTTGTCTGTAATTTCTGTCGCCTTGTTCTACACAACCAAGTGGAAAATCGGCCCCGAAGAGTAGATGGTCCGCACCGAAGAAGGTATAACCACACATGAGTGCTGAGGGATTACCATATATTGCCGTATCGGCGTAGAACATCTTATAATAATCAATCGCCTCTTTTTTGAGTCCCAGCCCCTGTCCGCCATTCCTGCCCTGCTCCATTAACTCGGTGAACTGTTTTATCCTTTCAGCATAGAATGGCACCATGCCGCCCAAATGATGTGTGACAATCTTCAGATTGGGATATTGTTCCATAATGCCGCTGCATACCAAACGCGCCATGGCGGAGGTGGTATCAAAAGGCCAACCAAAAAGACTGAATATCCAGTACTTGGATACGTCCTCGGTCATATAGTCCGGGTGGCTGGGCTTTCTCATGGGGTGAATGACTATCGGTAGATCATAGTGGGACATCTTTTCATAGAGGGGCATAAACTCCGGCAAGTCCAGAGGCTTTTCATCTACCGGAGTGTGAAGATAGACGCCCTTAAAGCCCAAGTCTTGTATCGTCCTGTCCGTCTCTTGTAGCGCGGCGTCCATGTTATTCATGGCGAGCGTGGCTAAAGCCCCCACAAATCTATCCGGATACTTGAGAATCAATTCAGCCATCTCGTCGTCGGCGATCCTGGCCAACTCGGCCGCTTTCGCTGGCCCGGCAACATGTTCAACGGGTATCCGACCCAGCGTTAATACCTGTCTGATGGGTTCATATTTGTCCATTATCCTGAAACGGGCGTCTAAGTCATACAGGGGCGGGCAGGCGAGGATCTGTTGGTCATGCATCTCCGATGCTACCTTATAAAGGGTCTCCCTGTATTTCGGTGGCACGATGTGTGAATAGGCGTCGATCTTTAGAGCATATGACTGTTTCATCTTCGCTCCTCCTCGAAGGCTTGCAGCCTATCTTTTTGGGTGAACAAAAATTGCGATTGTGCGGTTGGAGTATAGGAAATTTTAGCTAACGTGTCAACTTCGACTCGGATTCATGATGTAAGGGCGGCGGCTTTATCCTGGACGGAGCTATCGGCATTCCTGATGACGCACGACCTGAGAATGTGAAGGCCATGGCAGATACCACCAGGGAATACGGTGTCTATGGATGAAGTATGAGAACACGTTGAGATAGGTAAAACGCAACGGAGAATGGTGCCCTTGGATACAACAGGTCGTTCTTTGACAGATTCTATACCGGCAGCCGCATCAGCTCTCTGGCATTGTCTTCAAATATCTTTTTCTTTTCAGAATCCGGGATATCCATCCCTTCGACAGCGCGTATTGTCTCCCTGGTGTATATATCGCCAAGTTCAGGATCGTAGGGCATATCCGTGGCAAATACCATGTGGTCGGCACCAAAAAATGCGTAGCCGCACATCAGCCCCGGTAAACTCCCATACAGGGCTGTATCTCCATAGAACATGCGAAAGTACTCACGGGGTTGCTTTGTAAGAACTGAAGCGTGTTTAAAATCCATACGCTTTTGATGACTCATATATCCAACATTGATTCTCTGCTCAAAGAACGGCACCATGGCTCCGCAGTGATGGGTAATGATCTTGAGCGTGGGATATTTTTCGAATATGCCGCTCATCGCTAAGCGAGTCATTGCCACTGTTGTCTGATAGGGCCAGGCAAAAATGATATGTATCATGTAGTATGACTCGCTTTCATTGGGATAGTCCGGGACCTTGCTCGTCCGTATTTGGGGGTGCAGTAAAATAGGAAGATCATAATGGGCCATCTTCTCAAAGAGGGGCATAAATTCCGGCGAGTCTAACGGCTTACCGTTGATATCGCTGTGTATCTGTACACCCCTGAATCCCAGTTCAGTGATTGCTCTATCAACTTCTTTCAAGGAAGCATCGATGTCATTCATCGGCAGGGCGGCCACGGCAGCGGGAAACTTGTCCGGATATTTCTGGACAAGTTCGGCCATCTCATCATTCGCTATCTTGGCCAGTTCAACCGCGTCCTTTGGTTTGGCAATATCCTCCACGGGTGGTGCTCCGGTGGTTATTACCTGTACAAGGCCCTCATATTTATCTATTATCTTAAATCTTGCATCCACATCGGTTAGTGTGGGAAAGGCCTCAATAAGCCTTCGAGTATAGGCATCAGGTTGCATCTTCTTAAAAAGGGCCTCTTTATATTTTGTCGGTATAATATGGTTAAAGACATCAATCTTCATCGTTTCTACCTCCTTATGAAAAATTATTGTAATTATACTGTCCCATGTGACCCTGTCAAGCTGGTTATTACTCCGTAGTTAGATAGTAAATAAAAAGTATTTAATATGTTATTGACTTAGGATTGCGCTTATGCTATGAGAAGTTACCTCAAGACAAGTGATCCCGGTACGTGGTACTGTATACAGAACCCTGGCAGGCGGGAGAACAATGACCACATCACCACCCAGCATTGAGCATACTTTCTTTCAGTACGCTAACGCTTTCACATGCACAACAATACAGAGGCTAATTTCTTCCTGAATACAGTAGGGAGGATACCCTATGATTATTGATGCCTACAATCACATACTACCGAAGAAGTATCAGGATACTATTGACAAGAAAGTGACAGGTCGTGATTCGAAGTTGCCGTCGACTATCTGGTCTAAGACCGTCTATACCTTAATTGATCTGGAAGCCCGTTTTCGGATCATGGATGAGTTTCAGGACTATATCCAAGTCATATCCGTGGCAGCCCCGCCCACCTACGCTATCGCTCAGCCCCCCTTGGCTATTGAGCTCGCTCGGATCGCCAACGACGAGCTGGCCGAGCTCGTTCAAAAATATCCAAGTCGTTTTGCCGGCGGCATCGCAACCCTGCCCATGAATGATCCCGAGGCTGCCGTTGCCGAAGCTGAGCGTGCTGTCAAGGATCTGCGCCTGCGCGGTGTTGAGGTCTTTACCGATATTGGCGGCAAACCCTTAGACTCGCCGGAGTTTATGCCATTGTATGAAAAGATGGAAGCGCTCGGCAGACCCATCTTCATTCACCCCCGGGGGGAAATGTCTACCCCTGACTATGCCGGGGAAAAGATCTCTCACTATAGGCTGTGGCTGAAATTGCGCTGGCCGTACGCCACGGCGTTGGCTGTAAGCCGGCTCGTCTATGGTGGTGTGATGGAGCGGTTTCCCGATTTGCAGGTGGTGACCCATCATTGTGGCGGTTTCATCCCGTACCTGGCTGGTCGACTGGACTGGGGCGACGATCAGAACGAGATGCTCTTCGGGCAGCGCGATGTCTACTTAAAGGAAAAATCACTCAATTACTTTCGTCGCTTTTTCTACGATACCGCTACCAGCGGGAACACCGCCGCATTGCTGTGCGCGATGGACGTCGTCGGTATCAATCAAATGGTTTTTGGTACGGACATGCCCTTTGATAACCAGCTTGGCAGAAGGCTCATTCGTGACACCATCGCTTCGGTCGAGCGGATGGGACTCAGTGAGGAAGAAAAAAAGAAAATTTTCCGGGACAATGCCGTGCAACTCTTACGATTGCCCCTGGGGGCGCTCTAAGTAATTAAAAATCTGAGAAAGGAGGTTATGAAATAGAGGGGGAAGTTTGGAGAACCTGATCTTTAATCCTAGGAAGGAGGTTAGGTCATGAAGAGAGAAAAATGGCGAAAGGTGTTTTTTGTTTGTTCGGTGTTTATCATCGCTTCCCTATTGTTCATGGGGATAACTGCAGAACCAGCTTCCGCACAGTCAGAAAAGAAATACCCCACGATCGTCCGTTTTGCGTCCCTTAAAGAGGGTTCGGTGCTGTATATCCTCATCAGTGGTCTTTGCAAGGTAGCGTCGAATAATTCCCCCATGACCGTGACCGTCATCCCGACTGAGGGGGCTACCATATGGCTCCCCATGATGACTGCTGACAAGGGAACGATCGATGTCGGGATGGAGAACTTCGCAGCTATGTTTAATATGTGGACCGGCGCTGTCGGGCCAGAGCCTCTCCCAAAGGGGATCAGCGGTAAGCCGCCATACCCCCAGACCCCAAACGTTCGCATGCTCAATGCAGGACCCCTGTTAAAAGCGAGTATGCTCGTCCGAAAAGACTCCGGCATGAAAGACATCCGTGATCTGAAGGGGAAAAGGATCGCATGGGAGTGGACCGCCTTTCCGCCAAACATTGGGTTTACCGTGTCCGCTCTGTTAAATGGAGGTCTGACCCTTGATGATGTCAAGACCGTGCCGGTGACGGAGGTCGTGTCGGCTGTCAAGGCGGTTCAGGAAGGGCGCATTGACTCAACCGTATGTGCTCTGGGGATGAGCGCCATTGCCGAAGCGGATGCATTGGTAGGCGTTCGTTTCCTCAATGGGTCCATGGACCCCAAACGGGTCGAGCAAGGGCAACGCGCCATGCCCGGTGGTTATTCAGTCGTCCAGCCGGCTGGTCCGCCCGGTGTTCCCGAAGAAACGGTTATGTGGGGCATCCCTCTGGGCAATGTGGTGACAACCCGCATGCCCGATTATGTTGCCTACAAGCTGGTCGAGACCTGGTGGAACCATTATCAGGAATATCAACCCATTCATCCTATACTCAAGACATGGACCCCCGATACCTTTATTAACCCGCACTTTACCCTGCCCTATCACGACGGTGCCATCCAATTTTATAAGGAAAAAGGGGTGTGGACCAAAGAAATGGAGAAAAAACAGAAAGAGCTCTTAAAAATGAAGTAATGTCGAAAAAGGAAACTTTTTTAATATATCCGCAATAACCCCCTTTACGGGGGTTATTGCGGATGGAAGAATGTCATTATGAGCGACAAAGAGACCATACCACCTGCTGAGTTAGGCGGGAATTTTAGAGATGTGCATGGTTGGGGGGACTGGCTGACAAAGATTATTTTTATTGCCATGCCGCTGGTTGGGTGTTTTTTTATCTTGGATATTCCCTTCTACCTGGAATGGAGCGTTCTCAGGGAGCAATATTACGGTCTCATATTGGCGATGGTCCTACCCTGCGTCTTCATCCTTGTTCCCAGAAGCAAAAAATCGCCGAAAGACAGGGTTCCATGGTATGATGCCATCCTTGCCGTTTTAGGGGCTGTCGTCGGTCTCTATATCTTCATTTTTTATCTGAAGATTACACTGCTATTGGGCATTATTACGCCGGACAGGGTAATTCTCGGCATCATAGCGCTAGCCCTCGTATTGGAGGCTACCCGCCGGGTGACCAATCTGTTCCTGGCTGTCTTTGGGCTCATCTTCATTGTCTTACCTCATTTTGCTTTTGTGGCACCCGATATATTTTCCGGCATACGCCTTCCCGTTGACCAGCAAGTTAATTATCTCTTTCTGGCAGCCAATGGCATGCTCAGTATTATTTTAGGCGTCGCGGCCATCATCGTTTTGTCCTTTGTCCTTTTCGGCAACCTGTTATTCAGCATAGGGGGAGGGGCATTTATTACCAATGTGGCCATGGCGGGTTTCGGTCGGTTCCGAGGCGGGCCGGGAAAGATAGCCGTAGTGGGATCGAGCCTGTTCGCAACCATCTCCGGAGTTGCTGTGGCAAATGTGGCGACAACCGGTGTCGTGACGATACCCCTCATGAAACGTGTCGGTTACAAGCCTCACATCGCCGGTGCGATTGAGTCGGTCGCCTCGACAGGGGGCCAGCTATGCCCTCCGATCATGGGGGCTACGGCGTTCGTCATGGCCGAGGTCCTTGGTGTGCCATACCAGCAGGTGGCAATCGCTGCAATCATCCCGGCTTTCCTGTACTATGCTTCAATCTTTTTTCAGGTGGATATGGAGGCTGGAAAGGCCGGCCTCAAGGGCCTGCCCAGTGAGCAACTCCCTCGACTATCCAGGGTTATGGGGAAAAGCTATTTGTTCGTCTTGCCATTCGCCGTTCTCGTCCTTGCCCTGTTTGTCTTATTTTATTCTCCCGAAAAGAGCGCACTCATTGGTGCGCTTGCCATACTGGCCATCGGCCTCATTATTCAGAAAGAGACGCGGTTTCGCCTCGGGTGGATCCTTGAGGCACTGCGTCAGACCGGTTCAACCATGCTTATGATCGTTCCCATTGCCGCATTGGCAGGCATTGTCGTCGGGACCTTAGCGTATACGGGGGGTGGATTCCTTATCTCCCTCTATCTTTCGCAGGTTGCAGGGGGAAATCTTTTCGTTTTGTTGCCGGTCATTGCCCTCTCCTGTTTCATATTGGGGATGGGGATGCCGACACTGCCGGCATATATTGTTCTCGCTATCCTTATGGCACCGACCCTCGTTCAGCTTGGGATTGAGCCGATAGCCGCTCACTTGTTCATTTTGTATTATGCGATCATCTCCATGGTGACCCCACCGGTTTGCATAGCGGCTTACGCAGGTGCAGCGATCGCAGGTTCACAGCCTATGCGCACTGGTTGGGCAGCGGCACGCTTGGGTATTATCGCCTACATCGTCCCCTTCCTCTTTGTCTTTTTCCCGGCATTGATTTTCAAGGGTTCCCCCCAAGCGATTATACTGTGCGTCACCACTGCCCTGTTCGGCTGTTTTGTACTCAGTGCGGCTTTGTCCGGCTATCTCTTTAGAAAGCTTGGGCCGCTCAAACGGGCCATTCTGGGACTGGCCGGCATTGGCCTGTTGATTCCGATCCATAGCCATATGATGGTATTTTGTTCATTTCTTAACATAGTCAGTGGTGGATTGGCGTTGTTGCTTATCATCTGGGAGTGGCGTGGAAGCAAGGCGCAATGAACGTCATCGCTTTCCCTGTGACGATCAGATTGGCTAAAAAAGGTGAGGCATTCACGTAAGGCTTCTCCCCCTCTCAGGTCCTTTTATCCCTTCATCTTTTCTTTGACAAAGGTCCCCCATTTTATTAGGTATATTTATTATAGTTACTGCAAGAGCCCCCATGACGAAGGATAAAACACGTTTTTCTCCGTTCCGTCATCAGCGCAAGCCCACGGTGCACTGGAAGGACTCCCGACAGATGCATCGTGTCATGCACAGTCTGCCGAGTCTGATCAGGGGCGTTCTGTTGGAGCTTCTGGATCGGCCCATGAGCCGCCATGATATCAGACGATACGTGCAGCGCATGAGTATGAGTGACAGCGCAGGTGGTAAGGTGGATAAGGCTCAGCTCAATCTCGAAGGACATCTCCTCGCGGCGCAAGAGCTGGGCGTCATGGAAGAGCGAAATGGCAGGTATTATTTGACGCCCGGCGGCAGAGAGGTCGCAGAGCACATGAACGAGGTGATCCCATTATTTATGGAGTGGGTATTGTCTGCTGAGACGGCCTCTTTCTTGACCATTTGGTTTCACGGGGTGTTCAGTGTCCTGAAGTTGCTCTTCGGCATCTTGTCGTACTCCGCTGGTCTGATCGCCGATGGGATCGATACCGCAGTGGATACCATCTCTTCCATACTGGTCTGGCTAGGCATTAGATATGATAAGGAGCGGCTGGTCTCGGTATTCATCGTGATCACCATGTTTGCTTCGGTGGGGGGCGTAGCCCTGGCCACCTACCACAAGTTAATGCACCCCGGGCCGGTAACGGACGGACTGGTGGCCTTTGCGATCTCGGCCCTGTGCGGTCTGGTCATGTTAGGGGTTTCTGCATACCAGTACCTCGTGGGCAAGCGGCGGTCCAATTTAGCCATTTTGTGTCAGGCGGTGGACTCACGCAATCACTTCCTGATCTCCATGCTCGTCTGCGGGGGCATACTTCTTTCGTTCGCGGCCAGGGCATGGGATGCACCCTGGCTCTACTACGGCGATGTTGTGGCATCGCTCATCATCGGACTGCTGATCCTCAAGGGGGCCATCGAGCTCGTTGGGGAGCATTTTAGAGCTGCCGGTGAGCCTGCCGATGTAAAGCACTTCTTGGGGCGGGCCATGGAGGGTCGAAAGGAGAAGATCGTATTCAACTGGCTCAAGGCACAGCTGCAGACCAAACCCCTTACCCGCCAAGAGCTGGAAGAGCGTTTCACCACCGATTTATGCGAAGGAACCCCCAAGATCTTGATCCTCTCGGGTATGGGTTATCAACTTGAAAAGGGCGCTGATCTACACCGGTACTTAGACCGGTTCGTTGAACAGAAGAAGGTGATCGGGGACGAGGGGAAGTTTTGGCTAGTGGGGCATTGATTAAGGAAAGGGTCTGGGGGCACCTCTTGGGAAAGACGGTTCCGTCACAATTCGTTTTTTGGCCTTTGTATTTTACTAATAGGAGGCAGAAGACTCCTTACTTGATTTTGTCAATAAAATAATTACATTAAACATATGTTAGTGATGTTTTGGCACTGCGAGAATTTTTGTGAGGAGCGATAGCAATGTTTGAACAAGGCGTTATTAGACCGCCCAGTGAAGCATCGAGCCTATTGGTACGGGTGACGAGAAATTGCGCGTGGAACCGATGTTTGTTTTGTCCTGCATACAAAGGGACGACCTTTTCCAAGAGGAGCGTTGAGGAGGTTATCAGCGATATCGATGAGATGGCAGAGGCCTATGCGTCTCATATCGATATGATTACCTCGGCATTCTTGCAGGATGCGGACTCGCTCGTTTTGCCAACTGCGGATTTGGTGACGATCATAGAACATATGAAGAAGCGATTTCCGTACATCGTCAATATAACCACCTATGCCCGTGCAAAGACCATGAAACGTAAGAGCGTGGACGACTACAAGAAGCTCAAAGAGGCTGGCTTAACACGAATCCACACGGGAATGGAGAGTGGTTCTGCAACGGTGTTGCAACTGGTGCACAAGGGATCGACCCCTGAGGACATGATTGCCGGAGGGCTCCGGGTCAAGGAAGGGGGTATTTCTCTTTCTGAGTACATCATGCCGGGTATCGGCGGGCGAACCCTGAGCACCGAGCATGCCCTTGAGACCGCCAAACTGCTCAATACGATCAAGCCGGACCACATCAGGGTACGCACCTTTGCCATGCACCCCCTCTCGCCCATGCGCACCATGGTCGAGGAGGGCACATTCGTCCCGATGGGCGATGAAGAAATCGTAGCAGAGATCAAACTGCTCGTTGAAAATCTCGACGAGATGCACAGTTATTTTCACTGCAACGATTTTAGCTTAAACCTCTTGATGCAGGTTGATGGATACCTTGACGCTGACAAGGCTGCGATGCTGCGCGAGCTGGATGCCTTTCTCTCGTTGACCACGGAACAGAAACAGGCCTATTCCCTCATCCAACGATCGTATCCTGCTCAGCAACCGATCGATGTGGTCAAGGACCCCAAGGTGATGGAGCAAATACGACCCGAGATTGAAAAACTCCAGAAGCGCGGTGACGATGGATTTAATCAGTACATTCAACACTTGATGACCTACCAACTCCCCCAGCCTCAGACCGATACCTGGACATAACAGGGCATGAAGAACAGGAATAGTGCTTACTATATTTACTACTATCCTCTACTGTGCCCATCCTTGACGAACGCAATGTTGTGCATTATGTTTTAATGGATGGCACGTGAGGCGGATTATAAGAACTTTGAAGCAACATCTCTTTTTTGCCCCCGCTGCAAGATGGCGACCCCTGTGCGCAAGCGGCTCCTCCTGGTCCTCCCCACGGGCGAAAAGTATGAATACCTCTGTGCCCGGTGCGGCTCCTCAGTCGGGGACAAGATCGAAAAAGGGGAGAAGGAACTCCTTCATATTCTATCCTAGGTATGCAGAAAAAAGTACTTGCATTTTTTTATTGCCTGTGCTAAAAAATGTGTAAAATCCTGCTATTTTGTGAGGGCGGGTATCAAACCCGCTTTTTTGTTAGGGGTTGTTTGCAATGGACAAAGGGGTAATCCTGCTCCGTGTTGAGAGCATCCTGGGACCCCTCCTGGATGCCGAAGGTCTTTCACTCGTGGATATCGAGTATAAACGGGAGCAGGGAGGATGGATTCTGAGGGTTTTTATAGATAAGGAAGGGAACGTAACGCTCGACGATTGTGCCCGGGTGAGCAGGGAGTTTGGGCAGCTCTTGGATGTGGAAGACATCATACCTACCTCGTATCATCTGGAAGTCTCCTCCCCTGGGCTCGACAGACCTTTAAAGAAAGAAGAGGATTTTGTAAAATACTCCGGCAGAAGGGTGCGGATCAAGACAACAGAACCGGTATCGGGGAGGCGCAACTTTAAGGGTGCTCTACTCGGATGTACTGAGGGGAAGGTCAAGGTGAAGGTGGAGGGGAGCGAGATTTTTACCATCCCCCTCTCATCCATTCTCAAGGCGAATCTTGAGATAGAGCTTAATCAATTATGAGGGCAGTACGATGAATCAAGACCTCAATTATCTAATTGAACAGGTTGGCAGGGATAAAGGCATCGATAAACAGGTCATCATTGAGGCCTTGGAAGATGCCATGCTGAAGGCCTCGAAGAAGCGATACGGTCTGCAGAAGGATATCGAGGCCCGCTTCAACGAGGAGTTGGGAGAAGTCGAACTCTTTCAGTTTAAGACCGTGGTTGAACAGGTTGAAGACCCTGATCTGGAGATCTCCTTGGCAGAAGGCAAGGAGATGGACCCCGAGGCGGAGATCGGGGACAGCCTAGGGGTCAAACTGAGCATCGAAGACCTCGGGAGGATTGCGGCCCAGACGGCCAAGCAGGTCATCATGCAGCGGGTGAGGGATGCCGAGGGGGAGACCACCTATAACGAATATAAGGACCGCAAAGGGGAGGTGGTTACCGGCTTTGTCCAGCGGATTGAACGGGGTAACATCTATGTAAACCTCGGCAGGGCAGAGGCCATCTTGCCCAAGCGGGAGCAGGTTTCCCGCGAAACCTATAAACGGGGGGATCGCATTCGGGCCTATGTCTTGGATGTCCAGCGGACCCCGATTGGGTGCCAGATATATCTTTCCCGCACCCACCCCGGCTTCTTGGCCAAGCTCTTCGAAATGGAAGTTCCGGAAATCACTGAGGGAATCGTGCGGGTGGTGAATGCGGCCCGCGAGCCGGGGGAACGATCCAAGATAGCTGTGTACAGTAATGACGCCGATGTAGATCCTGTCGGGGCATCGGTGGGGATGAAGGGCTCACGGGTGCAGAGTGTGGTGCAAGAGCTCCGGGGGGAGAAGATCGATATTATCCCCTATAACAACGACCCCGCCAAGTTCGTCTGTAATGCCCTCTCCCCCGCCAAGGTATCAAAGGTGTACCTCAATGATGAAGAGAAATATATGGAGATCGTCGTGGCTGATGACCAACTCTCCCTGGCCATCGGCAAGCGGGGGCAGAACGTCCGCCTGGCCTCGAAGCTGACGGGGTGGAAGATCGATATCAAGAGCGAATCGAAGATGGAGAAACACTCCGAAGAGGTCGTTGAACTCCTTACGACCCTTCCCGGGGTGGGGGAGATCATCGCCCGGGTCCTCTACGATGAGGGATTTTATACCATCGAGGATGTGGCCGAGGCGGAGGGAGAAGAGCTGGGAAGGATTTGTGGTGTCGGCGAGAAGAAGGGGGAGAAGATTGTGGAAGCCGCCAGAACCATGGTCGGCCTTACCTCCGCCACGGAAGAGGATCGGGTGGAGCGGGTCAGGCGTGGGGATGATCCCGTAGAGCGGCTCCCCGGGGTGGGGGAGAAGACCGCTACCCTTTTGAAAGAATCAGGATATGAAAGTGTGCGGGATCTCTTTCAGGCAGATGCAGGAGCTCTCGCACAACTTCCCGGTATCAGCCGCAAGAAGGCCGAGAACTTAATTCAGGTGGCCAAAGAATATATCGATACGGGAGAATGAAAGCGAAACATGTTCCTATCAGGACCTGTCTGGGGTGCGGACAGAGGAGCCTGAAGGGGGAGTTGATACGGATTGTGATGGTGGATGGAGCATTGAGAGTGGATGAAGCAGGGAGGCTCCCCGGCAGGGGGGCATATCTCTGTCCTGAGACAGCATGCATCAGCTCCCTGCTGAAGAAAAAAGGGAAGCTATCCTATTCCCTGCGGGTTTCCGTACCTCGTGCAGCAGAGGATGCATTTCTGAGAGGGCTCCTGCTCACACGGGACGGGGAGGAATAACGTTGATGGATGATGAGGGAACAATTGAAGTTGTAGAAAAGAGGGTTAAGCCTACCGTCATCCGCAGGCGCAAGCGGGTAACAGAGGCGGAGCCGCCTCCCGAAGAACGGACTCAGGAAGTGGCACCTGGGGCCACTGAAGCAGCACCTGAATCCTCCGAAGCGGGGCTTGAAGCTACCGAAGCGGCACCTGAAGGCTCTACTCCGGCTGAGGTCAGGGAGGAGGCCCCTGCAAAGCCCAAGAAGAAGGCCCCGCCGGAAGCCGGAAAGAAAGAGACCCGCAAGAAAGAACCCCGCGTCGCCAAGATCCCCAAGGAGAAGTCGAAACCCGCCCGGGTGGTAGGAAGGGTCGATCTGAAGGCAAAGCCTGAACCCACACCCCCTGAAAAGTTAGAGCGCCTCCGTGAGGAGAAGCCCTTTGTGGCTGTGGAAGAGGTGATCCCCGAGGTTGTGGTCGAAGAGGTCAAGAAACCAAAGAAAACAGGGAAGAGGGAAAAAGAGGAGCTTGAGGAGCGGCCCGCAAAGAAGCACAGGCGCAGGAGAGAGGTCATCACCATCGAAGAGAATGAGCTTGCGGAGGTCCAGGTTCCTGCAGTGCGCAGGGGAGAGCGGGTCTTTCGCGGCAGACATGCCAAGAAGAGGGTGGCCACCCGTCCTCACCTCAAGACTCAGATTACGACCCCCAAGGCCATTAAGAAGGTTATCAAGATCTCCGAGGTGATCTCGGTGGGAGAATTAGCACAGCGCATGGGGGCCAAGGTAGGACAGGTGATCAAGAAGTTGATGGACCTGGGGGTGATGACCACTATTACTCAGACGGTCGATGTGGATACTGCCTCCTTGGTGGCCGCTGAATTCGGCTATGAGGTGGAGAGTGTCGCCTTCGACGTAGACAAGATCTTGGAACGGGTCGAGGATCATCCGGAAAAGCTTCTTTCCCGCCCCCCCGTGGTCACGATAATGGGACATGTGGATCACGGTAAGACCCTGTTACTCGATGCCATCCGAAAGTCCCGCCTGGTCGATAAAGAAACCGGAGGCATCACCCAGCACATCGGGGCCTATCGAGTGGATCTGGACAAGGGGACCATCGTATTTATTGACACGCCGGGGCATGAGGCCTTCACCGCTATGCGGGCCAGGGGTGCCCAGGTAACCGATATCGTGGTACTGGTGGTGGCAGCTGAGGATGGAATAATGCCCCAAACCATCGAGGCCGTCGATCACGCCAAGGCCGCTGAGGTTCCCATTATTGCAGCCATCAATAAAATAGATAAACCAGAGGCAGACCCGGAGAAGGTCAAACGAGACCTGACCGAATTGGGCCTCGTCGCTGAGGAGTGGGGGGGGCATACCCTCTTCGCTCTGGTATCCGCAAAGAAGAAAACAGGAATAGATGAACTATTGGAGCTGATCCTTCTGCAGGCGGAAATGCTCGACCTCAAGGCAAACCCCGACAAGCCCGCCCGGGGCGTGGTTGTGGAGGCCCGATTGGACAGGGGGCGTGGACCGCTGGGGACCGTGCTCGTACAAGAAGGGACCTTGAGGGCCGGTGAGATCTTTGTTTCAGGGAGAACCTATGGCAGGGTAAAGGTCATGTTGGACGAACGGGGGAAACAATTAAAAGAGGCGGGTCCTGCCATGCCTGCCGAGGTAGTTGGTTTCACCGAGATTCCCAATGCCGGGGATGACCTCATCTGTGTGGAGAGCGAAAAGATAGCCAAAGAGATAAGCCTCCATCGCCAAAAGCAGATGCGGGGAGAGATCGGTGCGAGACCTGAACGGATGTCCCTGGAGGACCTCTATGATCGGATTCAGGAGGGGGAGATGAAGGAGTTGCGGGTGGTCCTCAAGGGGGATACCCATGGCTCTATTCAGGCCATCCAGGATTCCCTGGAGAAGTTGAGCACCGACGAGATACGGATTGAAGTCATCCACCAGGGAATCGGGGGGATCTCGGAGACCGATGTCAACCTGGCTGCCGCCTCCGATGCCGTGATCCTCGGTTTTAACGTTACCCCTCTCGGCAAGGCCAAGAGTGTGGCGGAACAGGAGCAGGTAGATATCAGGGTGTACAGCATCATCTATGAGGTCATCGAGGATGTTGAAAAGGCCTTGAAAGGAATACTCGGACCGATCAGGAAAGAGGTCATTCTTGGCAGGGCTGAGGTGAGGGAGGTTTTTAGCGTCTCCAAGGTCGGCGTGATAGCGGGAAGTTATGTCACCGAGGGGAAAGTGACCAGGGGCACGGAGGTGCGGCTCTTCAGGAATGGAGATATGGTGCACGAAGGGAAGGTGTCATCCCTCAAGCGATTTAAGGATGATGTGAAAGAGGTTCAGGCGGGCTATGAATGTGGTATCGGGGTTGAGGATTACAGTACCTGGGAGATCGGAGATACCATCGAGGCCTATACCTACGAAGAGGTAGCGCGTTAATGGAGTGGTGAGTGAGATGGTGGTGGGGGTATGCCATCTTGATCTCGTTCTTCCCCAAGGGTCCTCTCTGAAAGGAAAGAGACAAATCATCAAGAGTCTCGTGACACGAGTGAAGAATAAGTTCAACGTCTCCATCTCAGAAGTGGGCGGACACGACCTCTGGCAGCGGGCACAGGTGGGAATATGTCTGGTGGGAACGGATAAGCGCTTTATCAATTCCTCCCTGGATAAGGTGCTCGATTACATAGAGGGATTGGGATTGTTAGAGGTCGTCAGCTCGAAGGTGGAATTTTTACATTTTAATTATGATGAGATTTAAGCGGTCAGACAAGGTGGGCGATCTGATCAGGAAGGAGATCTCACAGATCTTGCTCGGCGAGCTGAAAGATCCGCGCATAGGGTTTGTCACCATTACCAAGGTCGCGGTCTCCGATGACCTGAGGGTGGCCAAGGTCTACTACAGCGTCTTCGGGGCTGAGGACCAGAAAGAGGAGTCGTATCAGGGATTGGAGAGCGCCACGGGCTACATCAAGCGGGAGCTTGGCAGGAGGGTTCGACTCAAATATATGCCCGAGATCCAATTTCTGTACGATGACTCATTGGATTATGGGGAGCACATCGAGGAGTTGTTGCGAGGGGTGAAGCATTCAAATGAGGAGCAGCAGTAATGGGGGGTCTTAGAGGGGTGAACGGCGTTCTCATCGTCGACAAACCAACGGGGATCACCTCGTACGATGTCGTGCGGGAGCTCAAGCCGCATATGAGAGGGATAAAGATCGGCTACCTGGGGACCCTCGATCCTCTGGCTACGGGGGTGCTCCCCATCTTGTTGGGGGAGGGGACGAAGCTCGCCCCCTTCTTGGAAACGGGGAAGAAGGTCTATGAAGCCACCCTCCTTCTGGGGGTAACGACCGACACCCAGGATAAGGACGGAAAGATCCTCACTACCGTGGCGATAGGCAGCTACGATCTTTCCCCGCGCCGAATAGAGGAAGTGATGCAAGGATTCAGGGGGAAGATCTCCCAGCTACCCCCCATGCACTCCGCCCTCAAGCATAACGGCGAACCCCTCTATAAGCTGGCGCGCAGGGGGGATGAGGTGCCTCGTGAACCCCGGGAGGTGGAGATCTATGAGCTTCGGGTAGCGGAGATCGATCCACCTGCCATGCATCTCCACATCGAGTGCTCTAAAGGTACGTACATCCGTACCCTGGGACATGATATGGGTGTGCAGCTCGGATGCGGCGCCCATGTGACAGCGCTGCGGCGGAGACGCAACGGTCCTTTTGGTGTGGAGGATGCCCTCCCCTTAGCCGAGGTTAAGGGGTTGCTCAAGGCGGGGAAGGTCACGGAACGGATCCTTTCCCTCTCCCAGGCCGTGAGCTTTTTGCCCCCCGTTTCGCTCAGTGAAGATGATGCCCGCCAGATCCACAACGGACAGGCCATAACGGTGGAGGATCTGCCCCATGGTTCTGAAGAAGAGGGGAGGAAGGTGCGCGTGCTGGTGAAGACGGGCGGAGGGCTTGTTGCTGTGGGAGAGATTCACCAGGAAAAAGCGTGCTTTGTGGTCAGACCCCTGCGGGTCTTTCACAATGCTCTATTTACAAAAGCCCCCTCGTGTGGTAGAAATACAGTTCACACTATCATAAACACTATGGCTCATCAGGGAGGAAGGTAAATGGGTTTGGATGTTGAAAAGACGAAGGAAATAGTAGAACAATTCAGGTTGCACGATACAGATACCGGGTCACCGGAAGTGCAAATAGCGCTGCTTACCGAGCGGATTAATTATCTGACCGAGCACTTCAAGACGCACAACAAGGACCATCATTCTCGACAAGGTCTCCTGAAGCTGGTCAGTTTGAGGAGATCCCTCCTCGATTATCTGAAACGCTCCGACATGGAGCGCTACCGTACGTTGATCGAACGACTTGGCATCAGGAAGTAGCGCCTGGGTTTCTGAGAGGAGAAAAAAGTACATGCAAAAGCGGATTGAAATAGAATGGGCGGGGCAACCCCTTTCTATAGAGACAGACAAGGTTGCCAAGCAGGCGGATGGAGCCGTTCTCGTTCAATATGGAGAGACCGTCGTCCTGGTAACGGCGGTGGCTGACAGAGAGGTGAAGGAAAAGATGGATTTCTTCCCCCTCTTGGTAAATTATGTAGAGATGACCTACGCGGCGGGGAGGATCCCCGGGGGCTTCTTCAAGCGGGAGGGGCGCCCGACCGACCGAGAGGTCCTTTCTTCCCGTTTGATCGATAGAGGCATCAGACCCCTCTTCCCCAAGGGGTTTCGCAACGAGATCCAGGTGGTTGCCACGGTACTTTCCGCGGATCAACAGAACGACCCCTCCATTTTGGGGATTATCGGGGCCTCAGTTGCCCTGCAGATATCGGATATCCCCTTTGCGGGACCCCTTGCCGGAGTCAAGGTGGGCAGGATTGATGGAACAGTTGTCATCAACCCCACGACCGATGATTTGACCAGGAGCGATCTGGAACTCATCGTGGCGGGGAACCCCGACGGGGTGATGATGGTCGAAGGAGGGGGGAGTGTTGTCGATGAGGGGGTCATCCTCGAGGCGATTTTTGCAGGGTATGAGGCCCTCAAGCCGATCCTCGCCATGCAGGATGAGCTCAAGGAGGCCTGCGGAAAGGAAAAGCGACCGTACACCCCTCTGGAAGAGGGTGGTCCCTTGTTGGAAGAGGTGAAGGGTTTTGCGAAACCCCTCTTCAGCGATGCCTTGCAGATTTCGCACAAGATCGAACGCCGGGACCGGATGCATGAGATCGTGCAGGAGGCCTTAGAGCGATTCGGCGGGGAGGAGAGGGAGCTCGCGTCAGAGGTGCGCAGGGCCTGCGAGGACGCCGAGCGTGAAGTGATACGCTCTCCCATTTTTCAAGAACAGAAGCGGTTCGACAACAGAAAACCTGCCGATATCAGGCCCATCAGCTGCGAGGTAGGCCTGTTGCCGAGGACCCATGGTTCGGCCCTCTTCACGAGGGGTGAGACCCAGGTTATGGCCGTCACGACCTTCGGCACCTCCGAGGATGAGAAGAAGGTGGAGTCGCTCCTGTTGGGGAGGGATCTCTATAAGACCTTCATGCTTCACTACAACTTTCCCCCCTTCAGCGTCGGCGAGGTCTCTTTTTTGCGGGCACCGAGCCGGCGGGAGGTAGGGCACGGCGCCCTGGCAGAGCGGGCCTTGCTGCCCGTCTTGCCTTCGGCTGAGGAGTTTCCCTATACTATTAGATTAGTCTCGGAGGTCTTGGAGTCCAACGGCTCTTCCTCCATGGCTACGGTGTGCGGCGGTTGTCTCTCCCTCATGGATGCAGGGGTTCCCATCAAGGCCTCGGTGGCCGGCATCGCCATGGGGCTCATGCAGGAGGGGGATCAGGTGGCCATCCTGACCGACATCGCCGGGGATGAAGATCATCACGGCGATATGGACTTCAAGGTGGCCGGGACGGCGGAGGGGATTACCGCCCTGCAGATGGATGTGAAGATCCCCGGTCTGAGCAAGGCAATTATGGAGCAGGCCCTCCAACAGGCCCGCCAGGCCCGGCTCGCTGTCCTCGACGCCATGAATCAGGCCCTGGACAAACCGCGCACGGAGCTTTCCAAGCATGCACCCCGCATCGTGACCATCCAGATAAACCCGGATCGGATCAGAGATGTTGTCGGCCCCTTGGGGAAGAATATCAGGTCCATCATCGAGAAGACCGGGTGCAAGATAGACATCGAGGATACCGGTGCCGTAAAGATCGCCTCGTCATCCGCTGAGGCCATTGAAGAGGCCATCGCTTTGGTCAAGGAATCATCTCAGGAGGCTGAGATAGGTGAGGTGTATACGGGCAAGGTCAGGAAGATCGTCGATTTCGGCGCCTTCGTGGAGATCCTGCCCGGGATTGATGGTTTGGTCCATATATCCCAGCTTGCAAAAGAGCGAGTGGAAAAAGTCACCGATATTCTCAAGGTGGGCGATGAGATCCAGGTAAAGGTCCTTGAGATAGACAGCAACGGCAAGATCAGATTGAGCCGGCGGGCGTTACTTCCTGGAGGAGAAGAAGAGAAAGCAGGGGGGTTTGAGCGGGACAAGCGGGACAAGCGAGACAGAAAGAGGAATTACTCATAATCTCTCTCGTTCCCCCCTCCCACTCTTAGAGAGGAAGAAAAAAGGCCGCAGGAGTCGGTCTTTTTTTGTGACTGGCCAAAGGGCCACTGGCCAAGGGGCCACTGGCCAACGGGCCACCGACCAACGGGCCACTGGCTAACGGGCCACTGGCCAAAGGGCCACTTATGGCTCCGGCTACGGCTTCGGCGATGGAGACCTACCAGAAGACCACATTGCCTAACGGCATCCGCGTCGTGACCGAGGCCATCCCGACCTTAGATTCAGTATCCCTCGGGATCTGGATCACGATGGGGTCCAGGGATGAGGGGCCCGGCGAGCGGGGCCTTTCTCACTTTCTCGAACATCTCCTCTTCAAGGGGACCCAGAGGCGCAGCGCCTTTGATATCAGCAGGGATATCGAATCGGTAGGCGGGAGCATCAACGCCTTTACCGGCAGGGAATATACCTGCTACCACGCCAAGGTCCTCAAGCGCGATACCGCCCTGGCCGTTGATATATTGGCCGATATCGTCGCTCATTCCGTCTTCGCCCCTCAAGAGATAGAACGGGAGCGGATGGTGGTCGTGCAGGAGATAAAGATGGTCGAGGATACACCCGATGATTATATCCATGACCTCTTCCACCGCTCCTTTTGGGGAGATCATCCCCTTGGATACCCCATAACGGGATTAAAGGAAAACGTCCTCTCTTT
Organism: uncultured Thermodesulfobacteriota bacterium; assembly: GCA_964459135.1. Classification (GTDB taxonomy): domain Bacteria; phylum Desulfobacterota; class B13-G15; order B13-G15; family RBG-16-54-18; genus CAYWLI01. The sequence continues at coordinate 19,815 of CAYWLI010000028.1, forward strand.
CCAGCGCGATCAGATCACCTCCTTTTTGCAGGGCAGGTATACCCCTGACAGGATGATCGTGGCTGCGGCGGGCGACTTGGATCACCAGCAGTTTGTTGATCTGATCGAGGCCCAGCTTGGGGGCCTCCAGGACCGGCCCTTGCCATCGTTGCGAGAGGGGGCGCACGGATGCAAATCCCGGATGCAGGTTGCCTACCGTGATTTAGAACAGGTCCACTTTTGCCTCGGGACCGTAGGGATACCGTACGGTCACCGTCTCCGGTTTTCCGGTCACACCCTCAACACCCTGCTGGGGGGGAATATGAGCTCGCGCCTCTTTCAGGAGGTGCGGGAGAAACGAGGACTGACCTACAGCATATACTCCTTTCTCAGCACCTATGCGGACACCGGCCTCTTCGGGGTCTATGCCGGCACCACGAAAGATGAGCTTCAGGAGGTCGTTGACCTGATCCTCCAGGAGCTGCGGGCACTACAGGCGGGGGAGATCCGTGAGGAGGACCTGTCGGCGGCAAAGGAATACCTGAGGGGGAGCATGATCCTCAGCCTGGAGGGTTCCGACGGGAGGATGAGCAGGCTCGGCAAGGATGAGATTTGTTTCAACCGCCACATCCCCCTGGAGGAGGTCCTCAGTGATTTGGCTGCGGTTTCAGAGGCTTCAATCGCCGAGGTCGTCCACGAAATGCTCGATTCCCATCCCCTCTGCCTCACCCTGCTGGGGCCTGTTAAGGAAGAGGAGCTTCCCTGGAAGGCCCTGGATCTGTGACATGATAAAGGTGCTGGTAAAGCGGTTGCGGGGAACACTCCCCCGGTATATGACTGCACATTCCGCGGGGATGGACCTCTTCGCTTCATTGGAAAAAGAGGTCACCTTGCCCCCGGGGGAGCGCTGTCTTATCCCTACAGGGATTGCCATTGCGCTGCCTGAGGGGTATGAGGCCCAGGTGAGGCCCCGCAGCGGGCTCGCCCTGAAGC
>CAYWLI010000028.1:20886-22152 GCA_964459135.1 uncultured Thermodesulfobacteriota bacterium
GAGATCATTGACCTCTGATTGACCTATGCCTATGATTGACCTATGCCCTGATTGAGCTATGCCCTGATTGAGCTATGAAAGAAAAGGGAGAAATCCTCGATCCCTTTCTCCACTATTTGGCTGTTGAGAAGGGGCTTGCCCGCAACACCCTCGAGGCCTACAGCCGGGACCTTAACGCCTACCTTGACTTTTTAGAGGCACAAGGAATCGCCTCTTTTGCCGAGACTTCCAAGATCACTGCCATGGCCTTTATCCAGCACCTGCACACGCGGGAGCTTGCACAGCGCAGCATCACCAGGGCATTAGTGGCCATACGCGGGCTGTACCGCTACCTCGCGCAGGAGGGTCATCTGGAAATCAACCCCCTGGAGGACATGGAGCTCCCCCGCTTGATCCCGAGCCTCCCTCATGTCCTCACGGTCCAGGATGTAGAACAGCTCCTGGCCCAGCCCGATGATGAGACCACGCTCGGGATCAGGGACGGGGCCATGCTCGAGCTCCTCTATGCGACCGGCATGCGGGTGTCGGAGCTCTGCGAGCTCCCTACGGGCGGGTTGAACCTGGAGGTGGGGTTTGTCACGGTCAGGGGAAAAGGGGGGAAAGAGCGTATTGTTCCAATAGGGGAGGCGGCCATGGAACGGGCACAGCTCTACCTGGAGGGGGCTAGGGGGGCCCTCATCAAGGGAAGAGAAAGTCCCTATCTCTTCGTAAACAACCGGGGGGGCAAGCTCAGCAGGCAGGGATTTTGGAAGATCCTGCGCACGTATGCCCTCAAGGCCGGTATCACCAAGCACATCACCCCCCATACCCTGCGCCATTCTTTTGCGACTCATCTGTTGGAGCGGGGGGCTGACCTCAGGTTTATCCAGGCGATGCTGGGGCATGTGGACATCAGTACTACACAAGTTTATACCCATGTGAACCAGGAGTACCTCAAAAAACTCCACCGGCAGTACCATCCGCGGGCGTGAGAGAACAGGTTTTACTTTTCGGCGTTTGTGTGCTATGAACCAGACAGCCTGTCCCGAGGGGGTTGGGGCGGCGGATGTTTCCTCTTGGCACCCTTGAATGATATTTCTGATATACATCAAAATTGATGTTGACAAATGGTGGAATTCGAGGTAAGGAATCCACTATGAAAAGAGCATCTCATTTTGATCGTTATCTTGCCGAACAATTGCGAGATGCGGCTTTTGCCGCAGAGTTCAGGAAGGCCGGTGAGGCCTGGGATGTCGCGCTGAAGCTTGCCTCGCTCCGTAAGGCCTC
>CAYWLI010000029.1:0-21965 GCA_964459135.1 uncultured Thermodesulfobacteriota bacterium
AATTTCACAAGCTCTTGGCCCAGGCAGGTGCCCTGCAACACCTTCGCTTCCTCAGTATTGAGACAGCCAAAAACATCTACCCCGATTTCAGTTTAGATCTCCACCTCAGCGGAGGGTTTGAGGAATATATCAGGGGGGTGAAGGAACTCTTTCCTGAAGAACGGCGGGGTTTGGAGGGTTACTTTGCATTGATCGGACGGATCGGGAAAGAGATCAATCGTTTCGAGGGGATTACCTGGTGGCAAACCATGCTCTTTCCATTCTTTTTTTGGCACCTCATCAGGTATCAACGGGTTTCCCTGGGGCAGATCCTGGATCGGTATCTTCAGGGTGATGGGATCAAACGGGTCCTCTCTACGCTCCCCGCTCATCTCCCCCCCTCTCGCCTCTCGTTGTTCTTTACTGCGGTCCTCATCACGAAGGTCCTCAGCCAAGGGGTGTGGTATCCGCACGGAGGGATGGGGACTGTCCCCCAGGCATTGGAGGCCGCCTTCAGGGAGGCAGGAGGGGAACTGAGGCTGAAGACCGAGGTTGAGCGGATTGAGGTGCAGGGTGGTGCTGTCCAGGGGGCTCACACCCGAGGAGGGGATTTTTTACGAGCGCAGAGGGTGGTAGCCGCCATCAACATCCGCCGGGCCCTCATGGAGTTGGTGCCCGAGGCATATCGGGAGACATTTTTCAAGGTGGTCAATGGATTGGAGTATTCCTTCTCCACATGCTTGGTCTATCTGGGAGTGGAGATGGATCTGGATCGCTCTGACCTTCCGTACTTTACCTATATCAGCCCCGGGGATGCGCAGGTGGAATATGAGCACTTGAGCCGAGGGGAGATGCCCGATGACCCCACGATGATCATCACCATTCCTACTCTTCTGGACTCTTCCCTCGCCCCGCCTGGTCATCATATTGTCCGCATCATGACGCCGGCCTCACATACGTTCCGCAATGGGTGGGGGTGGCATGATCGGGAGCGGTATCTTATAATAAAGGAAGAGATGGTACAGCGGCTTATTCGCACAGTGGAGAAGAGATACATTCCCGGCCTCTCCGCCCGTATAAGGGTTGTCGAAGCAGCTACCCCCTGTACCTTAGAGCGGTATACCGCCAATGAGGGGGGGGCTACCTATGGTCTCGCCCCGACGCCCCGTCAATTCGGCATTGGCAGGCCTGCCAACAGGACCCCTCTTACAGGGCTTTATTTGGCAGGTCACTACACCCGCCCTTCGCATGGGATTGTAGGGGCGGCCTTATCGGGGAGGTTTGTAGCCGACATGATCACTGACGAGCAGAGGAGGTAACGGGTGGACTGCCTCTTTGTCCATTGCCCCAAATTCAAAAACTACTACCGTCCCATTGGCGAGTACACCTTTATCAATTATTTGCCTATGGGTGTCTTGGCCCTGGCAGACCTCCTCGACCGGGAGGGTTATGCAACCGAGGTCATCCACCTTGGGGTGGAGTGGATAGAGGATAAAGGGTTTTCCCTCATCGATTATATCACACAGACGAGGCCAAAGATCGTGGCCCTCCCCCTTTTCTGGCACCCCCAATCCTATGAGGTGCTGGAATGGGCCCGACGGATCAAGGAGGCCTTTCCAGAGGTCTTTGTTCTGCTCGGGGGGCTGACCGCCAGTTTCTATCACCGAGAGATCATGGAGCGATTCTCCTGGGTGGATGCCGTTATCAGGGGTGAAGGAGAAATTCCCCTCCTGCAATTGACAGAGGCCGTCATCAAAGGGAGTGACCTCGCCGCGGTTTCCAACCTTACGTGGAGGAAGGGAGCGCGGATCGTAGAGCATCCGCTGGTCTATGTGGCATCGCAGGAAATCCTGGATGGGTTGTGTTTCACCAATTTTGCCCTCCTGAAAAATCACCGGACCTACATAGACTGGATCCTCATGCCCTTCTTTGTAAAGGGATTTTCCAAAGAACGGAATCGCCTCTTTTTCTCCCTCAAGACCCCCATGTTTGACTTGATGGTGGGGAGGGGGTGTCCGGTCAACTGCACCTGGTGCGGGGGGGGGAGGGATGCGCAGAAATCCATTGTCGGCCGGCGGAAAGTAATCTTCCGGGATGTTGAAAAGGTGATGGAGTCTATCAGAGATGCCCTGCGCTGGGGCTATGAGACCATGCATGTCTGTTTTGATCCCTACCCCCATCGTCCGGACTACTATCTCACGCTCTTCTCCCGGATCAGGGAGGAGCAGCTCCCCGTAGAGTTCTTTTTTGAATCGTACGGCCTCCCCACCAGGGAGTTCATCGATAGCTTTGCCCAGACCTTTGGTCCCCGGTCCCTGCTCGGCCTCTCGCCGGAGAGCGGCTCGGAGGAGGTGCGACGGCGCAACAAGGGATATTCCTACACCAACCAGGAGCTCTGGGATTGTCTCGAGTACACGAGAGAAAAGGGGGCAAAGGTGGATCTCTTTTTCGGTCTTGGCCTCCCTTTTGAGTGCGAAGATGACTTGCATGAGACCGCCCGGCTGATCGCCCGCATCAGAAAGCACTTCCCCAATGTCCAGGGGTTCAGGACCTTTACCATCGAGATGGAGCCTGGGGCGCCCTGGCACCTGCACCCTGAGGAGTTTGGGGTCAAGACGACGCTGCAGACATTTGCCGATTTTTACCACTATCATAAAGAGGAGGAGGAAGGATTCAGTGCCTTCGGGTATCATATACCGGGGTATTTCCCTGATTTGGATGAGGATGCGGGAAGGGAATTTCAAAGGAGGCTGCAGGAGATAAAGTGCCGCCGCTTCTGTTTCATCCACCCCGATGCCCGCAAGAGCAGTTCTCCCTTTTGGGGGCGAATGTTGTGCAGGACCGCGGCCCTTGTGGCACAGGCGGGAAAACGGTTGAGGGGCAAAAGGGGTTTCGGAAATGATTTCTTTTCCCTATAATAGAAAAGGACGTACCATTAGATCAGCTACCTAGTGAATCGTAATGGAGGAGGACCGATTATGTGTCAATCTACAGCGTATATTATCAAGGATGGCAAAGAAGAAGAGCTTATGGCCGATATCGCAACCATTATTCCCGAGGGGAAAAAGCTCAGGCTGGTCAGCCTCTTTGGCGAGGAAAAGGAGGTAGAGGCCTCTATCGAACAGATCAACCTCTTAGGGCATAAGATCCTTCTTAGGCCGCAGTAGAACGTTCACCGCCACAACGAACATCACGACATCTGAGTTTGGAGCTCTTGAGCGTACTGGGGGGGAGTTGCAGATAAATCATAGGATGTGCGTTTAGGCTATCCAAAGGGAAGCATGTTTTCTTCCATTCGATCAAAGCTCATCATAAGTATTCTCGGGGTATCCTTTTTGGTAGGCGCCGTTTCTCTCATGGTGGGCGGCCAACTCCTGTATAAGACATTTCTCAACGAGGCAACAAACCGTATCACCTTAGATCTGAACGCCGCCCGTGAAATGTATCTCAATCGCATGAGGAGCGTGGAGGTTGCACTGAACACGACCACACTGGGTTCTGGCTTCCGTTCTGCGCTTAATAGGCACGATGCTCCAGAGCTTATCAATCGGCTCAGGCGCTTGACCCAGCAAGCCGAGTTGGATTTCGCCGGCATTGTTACTCAACATGGTACAACACTCTGCCGTATTGGACCTCATGCCATCCCCACGAAAATGACTCAGGTTACTCATCCCATCGCACGCCACGCATTGAAAGAAAGAAAGCCTGTAGCAGGCACGGTGATTCTGAGCAAGGATTTTTTATGGGCGGAGAATCCCGTACTTGCGGATCAAGCCGCCATTCCGTTTCTTCCTACTCCAAGGGCAGCTCCAGGGGCTGAAGAAGCGGTAGATGCAGGGATGGCACTTGCAGCCGCCATTCCTGTTTTAGAAGGTACGAAGCTCCTTGGTGTTCTCTATGGAGGGGTTTTGCTTAATCGAAATTTTTCAGTAGTTGACCAGGTGCGCGACACGGTCTTCCAACATGAAATTTACAAAGATCGCAACATCGGAACAGCTACTATCTTTTTCAATGATATTCGTATTTCCACTAATGTTCTCACCCCTGGCGGAGAGCGAGCCATCGGCACGCGGGTATCAGAAGAGGTTAAAAGACGTGTTCTTGATGAAGGAGCAACATGGACGGGCCGGGCCTTTGTCGTCAGTGATTGGTATATCACTGCCTATGAACCCATTGAGGATGTTTTCGGAAAGCGAGTGGGGATGCTCTATGTGGGAATATTGGAAGCGCAATATGCAGATATCAGGACGAGGACCCTTTCTATTTTTTTCCTGTTGATCATTGCAGGCATCCTTGTGGCTATCGGACTGGGATACTTCTTGGCCAGCAAGATGTTACAGCCGGTCCAGCGGCTGGTCCAGGCGAGTAACGAAGTTTCGCACGGTAATTTTTCCCCTGACATTGGACCTATCGCAAAGAGCGAGATCGGGGTCCTTCAAAACACCTTCGCGGACATGCTTGCCTCGCTCCAGGAGCGCGATAGACGCATCAAGACGGAAAGCGAACTAAAATTGTTACAGTCTGAAAAACAGGCCAGTATCGGCAGACTGGCTGCTGGTGTGGCCCATGAGATAAACAACCCTCTTACCGGGGTATTGGCCTTTACGCACATGTTGCTCAAGCGGGAAGATATTGCAGAGGATATCCGTTCAGACCTCAAGACAATCGCGCAGCAGACAGAACGTGTTCGCACGATAGTAAAGAATCTGTTGGAATTTTCTCGGCAGACCGAACTCTATTCCGAGCTACAGGATATAAATCACATTGTTCGTACCGCCGTATTGTTAATGCAAAACCAGGCGCTCGTACAAGGGGTAACATTAGCATTTACACCGGGGAAGAGTATCCCCCTGATTAACCTTGATGTCAGTCAGATGCAGAGCGTTGTGCTTAATGTGCTGCTGAACGCCCTTGATGCCACACAGCGGGATGGCAGTATTACCGTAACTACCGGCATTGGTACATCTGGCAGTGGAGCGAGTAAGCGGGGTGTCGAAATTCACGTGAAGGATACCGGGAGTGGGATACCACCCGAGAACCTGGATAAGTTGTTTGATCCTTTTTTTACGACAAAGGAAGTAGGTCAAGGCACGGGGCTAGGACTGGCAGTCTCGGATGGTATTGTTCAGCGTCATGGGGGGACCATTCGGGTCGAGAGTAAGGTTGGGAAAGGGAGTACTTTTACCGTATGGCTACCGATTGTGGGGCAGAGTAAGGAACGTAAAAATATTCATCGGTGATAGCATTACATGGATCAGTAAAAAGAGGCCGATTTGATTATCAATGCTCAACTGCTTTGGTTGGTGGTATGTGTATAAACAACAATATTTTCTACATAAGGAGGTATTGTTATGGCAGATACAATGCTCGTCATTGACGATGAAGATATTGTGCTCGAATCGTGCCGCAGGATTTTTTCTGCCGAAGGTTTTCAGGTAACATGTACCACCAGTCCTCGTGAGGGGCTCAGGCTTATTGAGAACGCATCCTTTGACGTGATCCTCTGCGATTGGAAGATGCCAGGGTTTGATGGAATGGATGTATTAGCGGAGCTTAATCAACGGTCACCAGGTTCCGCCGTCATTATGATCAGCGGTTACCCCACCGTTGACCGTACGGCTGAGGCTATGAAGCGGGGAGCGATGGATTACGTTGCAAAACCGTTTACCCCTGATGAAATCGTTGGGGCCGTTCAGAAGGCACTCGAACGCAAAGGAAAATAAGAGGAAAGGCCTTCGAACGATCCACGAGGAGAATGAGAAACTAAGGATTATCGGTGGTGAGTTGAGAGCAAAGCTGCTCAAGACACTTACCGCAGCACAAGGCTGAGAACTATCTTTGGCTGATCAAATATATGGTATTCAGATCTATAATGGGTAGAAAAGCTTGGAAATTATCATGGAATTCTGATAAAAGATCTAGATAGAGCGCAGTACTTCGAAAAGAATGTCTGTGCGTAAAATCTAGTCGGAAGGTCGAGGCGTTAGGCGTTGGTTTGTTGCTTCGAGGTTGTTTTACAAAGCATCAGTTGCTGAGAGGAAGGTGCAGGAATATGATAAGCTATTGGGGGATGGCATAATGCATATACGACCTGAGATGAAAAACGAGAAATACAGAATTGCTTTCATGGTCATCCTCCTCATCGGTTCCTGCCTTCTCACATACTATTTTCATGTAGTACTGAATACCGGTAAGGTCTTTACCCATTTCTTTTATCTTCCTATTATCTTGGCATCTTTGTGGTGGAAGAGAAAGGGTTTCGTTGTCGCTCTCTTCTTGGCTGCGTTTCTCATCTTCAGTAATTTTTTCTTTCGAGCTGAAGAGGTAACCGTCAATGATTATCTTCGTGCTGGTATGTTTATCCTTATCTCCGTTATCGTTGGTCAGTTACAGGAACACATCTCCAGGGCAGAGCAAAAAAGTAAAAGATCTTTGGACGAACGCAAAAAGGCGGAGCAAGCGCTTCGGGAGTCGGAGGAACAATATCGAACTATTTTTGAGACGACAGGAACTGCAACCATGATTGTTGAGGAGGATGGGGTTATCTCGATGGTCAGCTCGGAGTTTGAAAAGATTTTTGGCTATCCCAGAGAAGAAATTGAGGGCACGAACGAGTGGGAAAAATTCATCGTGGAAGATGACTTGGAGAGGATGGGAGAATATCATGCCCTGCGAAGAAATAATCCCGATGCTGCTCCTCGGAACTATGAGGTTCGGGGGGTTGATAAAACGGGAAATCACAAAGACCTCCTTTTGACCAATTCCATTATTCCTGGGACCAAGAAAAGCGTAGTATCTATGTTGGATATCACCGACCGCAAACGGGCAGAGGAGGAGTTGGCCCTCCTGGCGACAGTCATCGAACAGGCTGCGGAAGGCATAACCATAACCGACAAGACCGGGATAATTCAATACACCAACCCGGCTTTTGAGCGCATCAGTGGATATACTCGTGATGAGATGATAGGGCAGAATCACCGCATCCTCAAGAACAGCACGCACAATGGGGGTTTCCCCGCTGAGATGAGGGATATCCTTGCCCGGGGCGAAGTGTGGTCCGGTCATATGATCAATGAAAAGAAGGATGGCACGACCTACAAGGTTGAGGTATCGGTCTCCCCCATTCGGGACAAGACGGGTGCCATCATGCATTACGTAGCCATCGAGCGGGACGTGACCCATGAGGCCGAGCTCGAAACACAGCTCCTCCAGGCACAAAAGATGGAGGCCATTGGTACGCTTGCCGGGGGCATTGCCCATGATTTTAACAATATCCTCGCGGCCATTATGGGGTATGCTGAAATGGCATTGTATGATGTGCCAGAAGGGACTCAGGGTCGACGCAATTTGGAGCAGGTACTCAAGGCCGGATATCGTGGTAAAGATTTGGTAAAGCAAATCATCACCTTTAGTCGCAGGAGCGAACAGGAACGAAGGCCGATGCGCGTAAGCCCCATCGCTAAAGAAACTCTCAAACTGCTCAGGGCATCGTTGCCCGCGACCATAGAAATTCGCCAAAACATCGAGACTCAGTCGGGTATGGTGCTGGCTGATCCGACCCAAATCCATCAGGTGTTGATGAATCTGTGCAGCAACGCAGCCTATGCCATGCGCGAGAAGGGTGGAGTATTAGAAATAAGATTGTCCGACGTTGATATCAGTTCCGATGGTGCGGTGTCCCATCTCGAATTAGATCCGGGACCATACTTGAAGTTGACGGTAAACGATACAGGCCACGGTATGGACCGCGCGACTATTGAGCGGATCTTTGACCCGTTTTTCACCACCAAGAAACCGGGTGAAGGAACCGGTATGGGACTGGCCGTGGTCCATGGCATCGTCAAGAGCTGTGGAGGAGCGATTGTTGTCGACAGCGATCCTGGGAAGGAGACTACCTTCGAGGTCTTTTTCCCACGGATTGAGGGTGATTCCCTCAAAGAAGCTGATTTCGCTGCTCCGATGGCTACTGGAAACGAACGTATCCTGTTCGTCGATGATGAAGAGGATTTGGTTGACATGGCGCAGCAGATGTTGGAGCGCCTCGGCTATAGTGTGGTAGCCAAGACGAGCAGCCTCGAGGCCCTGGAGGTGTTCAAAGCACAGCCGGATCAATTTGCTCTCGTTATCACCGACCAGACCATGCCGCATATGACAGGCGCAGATTTGGCCAAGGAGCTCATGCGCATCCGCCCCGATATTCCTATTATACTCTGTACCGGGTTCAGCGAGGTGATCAGCGCCGAAGAGGCTAAGACATTAGGCATTCGGGAGTTTGTCATGAAGCCATTCGCCACGCGCGAAATCGCCGAAATTACCCGGCACGTGCTGGATGGTAACAGGTAATGCAAGAGGGAGTTTCATGGCACATGTTTTGATCATTGATGACGACGAAATGATGTGTGACATGTTGTCTACCATGGTCAGCCACATGGGGCATGAGGTTACGTGTGCCAACACCCTTCAGGACGGGCTTCAGGAGTCATCGTCACGAGATTTTGATGTGGTATTTCTCGATGTACAGATGCCTGACGGAAGTGGTTTGGATGTATTGCCCAGCATTCGGGAAACACCCTCCTCTCCCGAGGTCATCATTATCACGGGATTTGGTGATCCTGACGGAGCTGAACTTGCCATCAAAAATGGTGCCTGGGACTACATTGAAAAACCGTCTTCCATTAAAGCGATGACCCTGCCGCTTGTTCGTGCCCTCCAATACCGAGAGGAAAAACAGGCGCGCAAACCACCCATTGCCTTAAATCGAGAGGGGATTGTGGGGAATAGTCCCCAGATGAGGGCATGCATTGACCTCGTGGCCCAAGCAGCCAACAGCGACGCCAACGTCCTCATCACCGGTGAAACCGGCACCGGCAAAGAGCTGTTTGCCTATGCAATCCATAACAATAGCCCACGTGCCGACAAGAATTTTGTCGTTGTCGACTGTGCCGCCCTGCCTGAAAACCTTGTGGAAAGTATGCTCTTTGGGCATGAAAGAGGCGCATTTACCGGAGCGGATAGGGCTCAGGATGGTCTCATCAAGCAAGCTGATGGAGGGACTCTCTTTCTCGATGAGGTAGGAGAACTTCCCCTTTCAACGCAGAGTTCCTTCCTCCGTGTCCTCCAAGAACGCCGTTTTCGTCCCATCGGTGGAAAGCAAGAAATTGAAAGCAATTTTAGGTTGGTGGTTGCGACCAATCGTGATCTTGAGGGTATGGTTACACAGGGACAATTTCGCAAGGAGCTTCTGTTTCGTCTCCGCTCCTTTACGGTTGAGTTACCTCCGCTGAGAGAGCACCCTGACGATATCAAAGAACTGGTCCTGTACTATACCGCTCAGATTTGTGAGCGGTATGGGACGGAGACAAAAGGGTTTTCTCCTGAATTCTTCGAGGCCCTCTTTTCCTATGACTGGCCCGGAAATATCCGAGAGCTGGTCAACACCATGGAGCGAACCATTGCCGCAGCGCGTCAGGCCCCCATCCTCTTTCCGAAACATTTGCCGCCCCATATTCGCATAGATGTAGCGAGGGCCTCGATTACTAAGGAAACTAAGGGAACCTCAACGAGGGACAGCAGTGAGAGGAGTTCCGGTTCCCTAGAAACCCTTCCCAACCTGCGTGATTTTCGAGAAAATGTCATTTCCGAAGCGGAGCAAAACTATTTGCAAGATCTGATGTCACTCACTCGAGGCAACATTAAAGAGGCCTGCAATATATCCGGCCTATCTCGCCCCCGCCTCTACGCCCTTCTCAAGAAATACCACATATCGAGATCAGATTAATTCTCTTCCGCTGCTCGTACATCTTGTTACGCAAGAAGATGTCTTGTGTTGTAAGAACCAGTCTTGTCGGGCAAGACAAATTTCAGTGGTTCCCGGTCTTGATGTATCTTATATGCTGTTCTTAAAATTATATAACTCCTTGTAATAATTTATAAATAATTTCAATTGTGAATTTTGGCACGTTTTTTGTTTATAGACTTGTAATGAGTGATGTGAAAACTACATCTCAATAAAAAAGTGCGGGAGGAAAGGAGTAAACAGTATGGCAACAGATAAGGGGATGGTTACCATGATGGAGGAAACGAGGGTATTTTCTCCATCTCAAGAGATCGTTAAGCGGGCGTATATCAAGAACATGGATGAGTACAACAAGATGTACGAGCGTTCCCTCAACGACCCGGATGGGTTTTGGGCTGAACAGGCTGAAGCATTCATAGACTGGTATAAGAAGTGGGACAAAGTCTGGGATTGGAGCTTTGATACTCTTGATATCAAATTTTTCGAGGGGGGGAAACTCAACGTTAGCTACAACTGCCTTGACAGACATTTAAAGGAGCGTGGCGATAAAGTTGCCATCATCTTTCAAGGTGAGCCCTACGATGACTACAAGACATATACCTACAAAGAGCTCTACGAGGAAGTTTGCAAGTTTGCCAACGTGCTCAAGAAACATGGGGTCAAAAAGGGAGATCGTGTATCTATTTACCTGCCCATGATTGCAGAGCTTCCCATCGCCATGCTTGCCTGTGCACGTATCGGTGCCATCCATAGTGTGGTCTTTGGCGGATTCAGCGCCGAAGCCTTGCGGGACCGGATGCAGGACTGTGAGGGGAAAGTCCTTATTACCTGTGACGGATACTGGCGAAGCGGAAAGACCGTCAACAGCAAGGCCAACGCCGATAAGGCGCTTGCAGAGTGCCCCCTGGTAAAAACATCAATCGTCGTCAACAGGATGGGGATTGATGTCCCCATGCAGGAAGGCAGAGATGTCTGGTGGCATGAGGAGATGGGGAAGAACGATATCACCCCCCTCTGTGAACCTGAGCAGATGGATGCTGAGGATCCGCTCTTTATCCTCTACACCAGTGGGAGCACGGGTAAGCCCAAAGGGGTTCTGCACACGACGGCAGGATATTTCCTCTACAACATGATAACGTTGAAATATTGCTTCGACATCCACGAAGAAGACATCTGGTATTGCACCGCTGATATCGGATGGGTTACCGGGCACAGCTACATCGTCTATGGACCGCTCGGCCTGGGTACTACCAGCTTGGTCTTTGAGAGTGTTCCGACTTTTCCCGAGCCTGACCGATTCTGGCAGATCGTTGAGCAGTGGAAGGTTACGCAGTTTTACACCGCACCCACGGCCATTCGGGCCCTGATGAGAGAAGGCGAGGAATGGACGAAAAAAAGGGACACATCCAGTCTTAAAATCCTTGGCTCCGTGGGTGAGCCCATTAATCCAGAGGCTTGGATGTGGTATTACAATTATGTCGGCAAGGAAAAGTGTCCGATCATAGATACCTGGTGGCAGACCGAGACAGGTGGTTTTCTCATCACACCTCTTCCCGTTACACCACTCAAACCTGGTTCAGCTACCGTTCCATTCTTCGGCGTGGAGCCCAAGATCCTGAGGGAAAATGCTTCCGAGTGTGAGATTGATGAAGGCGGTTCCCTGTGCTTAGCACGGCCCTGGCCGGGGATGCTCCGAGGGTTCTGGAATGATCCTGATAAGCAGCGCTTCAGAGATACCTATTTTACTATGTTCAAGGGATACTACTTCTCCGGCGATGGGTGCCGAAGGGATGCCGACGGTTATCACTGGCTCCTCGGCAGGATCGATGACGTTATCAATGTCTCAGGGCACAGAATTGGTACTGCTGAAGTTGAGAGTGCTCTTGTGGCCCACGCGAAGGTCGTTGAGGCAGCTGTCATTGGCTATCCTCATGAACTCAAAGGGCAGGGGATCTATGCCTTCGTGACGCTTAAGGCTGGTGTAGAGCAAAACGGCGACCTCCTCAAGGAACTTCGCACCCATGTGCGGACCGTTATCGGTCCGATAGCAACGCCCGATAAATTGCAGTTTGCCGATAGTCTGCCCAAGACCAGGAGCGGTAAAATCATGCGGCGGATCCTGCGTAAGATTGCCGAGGGTGCCATTGACCAGCTCGGCGATATCTCTACCCTGGCCGACCCCTCAGTGGTCGATGCCTTGGTCCAAGGAAGGCAGTAGAGGTTGTAAGACCTATAACAGTTTTCCTCCCCTCCTCCTACGAGGTCGGGGATGGGGGTTTCGGTGCAACACCCGATATTGTACTCCATTCCCGGCTTCGTAGGAGTATTAAGAAAAAGAAGGGGTGAGGTATACAAAAGTACCAGCATGCGAGTGAGTACGTCGTTGCAAAGGAACGAGGATATATTTGGGATTTAGTGAAAAAAGAATACCAGAATATAAGTTTCGCATAGTGTGGATCAAAATCTAAAGCGCCTAGGGAGGTTGAAAATGGAAAGCACGATGTCGATCAAGGATACGACCGCTAATCCTGCCCCACTCGGCTTAATGGGGTTTGGTATGACTACCGTTCTTTTGAATATCCACAACGCTGGTTTTTTCCCCTTGGATACCATGATTCTTGCCATGGGGATATTTTATGGGGGTATTGCACAGATCATTGCTGGGATTATGGAGTGGAAGAAGAACAATACCTTCGGAACGACAGCCTTTATCTCTTATGGTAGCTTTTGGCTTACGTTGGTTGGCTTACTGCTGATGTCGAAGTTAGGATGGTGGCAAGGTCCGGTAATTCCCGCAATGACGGCATATCTCGTTCTGTGGGGAATTTTTACGGCGGTTATGTTCATCGGTACGTTAAGACTCAACAGGGCCCTCCAGTTCGTTTTCGGTTCACTGGCTATATTGTTTTTTTTACTGGCCATCGGAGATGCTACAGGGAATGCTTTGATAAAAACTATTGCTGGTTATGAAGGAATCATCTGTGGACTCTCGGCTGTATATGCAGCCCTTGCTCAAGTACTTAACGAGGTATATGGAAAGATAATTGCTCCGATAGGGCCAGTGTAAAAGACATTGAAAACGAGTTGAATCACCTGGTTGTTAAAGGGTGGCGAAGGCAGCTGCCACGATCTTTCCTTAATATGTGAGGGAAGAGGAGATATTCCTCAGAAAAATGACCTTTTAGCAAACAAGGAAAGAATCTGTTGGTTGTATGAAGAGTGCACTTCGTCACCCTCTTTGATTTTCACGGGAGGAGATGATGTACGCAAATTTCTCAGAAACCATTATTAACCGCCTCTCCATATACATGCATTATCTGATAGAGCAGGAGGAGCAAGGAAAGCAATTGGTTTCCTCATATGATATTGCGCAAGTATGTGGTGTAACGGCAGGATTAGTGAGGAAGGATCTCGCCCGTTTTGGCAAGTTTGGAGTTAAGGGGGTCGGCTATGATGTTGCTGAACTTTGTGAGGGAATTAAGCGCATACTTGGGTTGGATCACCCGTTGCGTGTCGCAATAATCGGGATAGGAACCCTCGGATCATATCTGCTCAGCTTTCAGGAATTTTTCAATGGAAACTATGAAATTGTGGCTGTCTTTGATACGAATCCTGAGGCAGCGATAACTTGTATAGCAAGCGAAACCGGTAAGCCGGTGAATATTCTGCATCTCAATCATCTCGGGGAGGTACACGAGGCGCACCAGATAGACATCGCAATGATTACTACTATTCCATCTGAGGCCCAAGAGGCAACCGATCACGTAGTGCAGGTCGGCATTCGTGGCATCCTTAATTTTACCTCTTCTCATGTGAAGGTCCCGATGGGTTTTGTAGTAAAAAATATTCACTTTGTGAATGTGCAAGATAGCTTAATCTATGTGCTACAATTCTCCCAGTACGGATAATGTGCTGAGCGTTGCTTCGCTTCATTGGGTTGACTTTTTTTCTCGTATAAGAAGGGGTATTTTTCTCATCCCAAGGTTGCATTGCAACAAGGTGAGGATTCATATCCCCGGCAACTCCCGCACTGAAGACTTCATAAATCGATACCCCCTCAGTATATCGCACGGTAAGACAAGTTCTTGTTTTCCAAGATTTTTTCTTGTCTCGCAAGACGGATTTTTAGGTTGTACCTATGTTGCATATTTTTCTATGATAGCATAACCTTTCGAAATTATAAGAAAAAATTTACTGGCCCTTTTTGGCATAGACTTTGTAAGCTCATCAGATAAAGGTTTCAATTTGGTAAAAAAGTGGCTAAAAAGGCAATCTTTACATTATATTTTTATGTCGCGGGTTAAGATTGAGTTATAGTAACGATGTGTCCTAACAACAACGAGGTATGAAGATTACATGCGTTTACTCTTATACACTCCTGTGAGCGGCGGATTTGGTGAGCAACTACAAAAGGAGATCGGGGAGCTCATTCCCATCAACGATGTAGAGGTCTATCGAAGCATAGAAAACCTTTCCCAGCGGCTTCGCCAGCGTGCACATGATCTTTCCATTGCGCTTTTACATGCAGCGAGGAAACAAGATCTTACGGATATTCTCTCCATTCGCGATTTACTGCGCGATGTCCGCATTATCCTCGTTTTGCCTGACAGAGATGAAAGCACGATTGCCAAGGGACATACGTTAAGACCTCGTTTTTTGAGCTACACTGATAGTAGTTTTACAGATGTTTTTTCCGTATTAAAAAAATGTCTTGCAAGTTACACTATAAAAGGATAAAAAAGCTAATATAATAATTAATAAGATAACAAACTAAACGTTGATCTGCGTGGAAGATAATAATAGAGCGGAGGGATAAGCGATGTTAGAGGCAATGGTTACGTTGATACTGGTTATAGTAGGGGTTGTCTTAATCATTTTTATCTTGGGTTATGGCATCTATATTACCTTTTACCCCTTGAGTAAGACCGTCAAAGGTGGTATTGATGCCATGAAGGAACGTGCCGGGGAGAAGGAGGTAGTTGCAAAGAAGAAAAACGTCCGAACCTCAAGTGCCCGAGCACGTCGAGCTCGTACGGGGACACAAAGCGGAACACAGAAACGAGGGAACAAACCAAACAAATGAGAGGTTTTGTCCTGGGAATTTTGGCATTGTTTTCTTTTTGAAACAGGAGTTACAAGACCTCCAATCTATTGAGATTGTTTTTATTGTTTGAGCAATAACGTAAAAGAGGAGAGGCTGAAGCATTCGAAAGTAACAGTTCACCTAAGATGACATAGATCAGAGGGCTGAGATTCCGTCGTTCGTTATGAGCAGCTAAGCATTGAGATACGTATTCAGCTTTTATCGATTCATTTTTGAGGTGTGACGATATTTTTCCCAACCAACTAGAATGAAAAAAAACAGAAATTTATAACCCCAAGGAGGAAAACACCATGGCATCAAGTATAGGCAAGAAACTCGGGTTAGGATTCAGTGTGATTGTGGTAGTAATGGTTTTGGCGGGAGGATTCGCCCTGTATCAATTGAACCAGTCGCGTGCCGCTCTGAGGGATATGTCAGAGCACGAGATGACCGCATCCTTGGCTGCCTTCGGCATCCGGTCAAATTTTGATGAAATGGTCTGGGCCACAAAAAATATGCTGTTGCGCGGCACGGATCGGGAGACCTTCTACAAGGAGGTCGAGATATTTAATAATAAGAAGGACCGGCTGGAGACAGTGTGGGAGCCTATGCTCGAGAAGATCCTTGCAGGACCTGATATCACTGACGATCAGAGAAAATACTATGATACATTCAAGAGCGAATATACTGCCTTCTTACTAGCCTGGGAACAAGCCCTGCCGGTCTACCAATCTCAGGGTCGGGAAGCAGCTGATGCGATCATGAGAGGTAAGGGAAGGGTTACCGGTGAACCCCTCATTGAGTTAGTGAGATCATTGCGTTCGAATACCTTACAGGACATGGAGGAGGCAACGGCCCGGACTCGAAAGACGGTTGTAGTTATGCTCATTGCCTTTCTCGTGGCTGTGGTGATAGCTGTCATTTCGACCTTCTACATTGCAAGGCAGTTGGCTTTAGCTATCGAGGGAGCGTCTCCGGTCAAACGTGGAAAAAAGAAGTAGTCGACGGGGTTGAAGACTCGCTTGCGTGACTACCTGCAGCGGAGTAACGCTTAAGTTTTTGGTAATTCCTGTCTGATGCCGTAATGTAATACACGGAAAGGGCAGACATATAAGCCTATATGTCTGCCCCGTTTTTTCGTCGAGCATAATCTTTTCACACTTTTCTTTCCTCCGTGAGACTGTCTCATACGTACGTGACCGGTATATTTTTTCTCCTAAATTGGGTGATATTGGTGTAGAATTACCGAACAAGGCTCTTATCATGTGGCATAGTATAACCTTGTATGATACGTTATGTATGGAGGTGGAGATGACGTCATATTGCCAATCATGTGGGAGGCCGATGAAAGGGGAGGATAGGATCTGCGAAGCCTGCAAGGAGAACATTCGGGCAGAGGCTATGGGAAAACAGAGAAAGATCGCCAAACAGGCCCCCAAAGAAGCGGGTAAAAGGAGCATGCACGATAGGAAGGGAAAAGAAGATAACCAGACCCTTACAACGCCTCAAGATGAGGAGGATAAAAAGCCTCATCACTTTAAGAACATGGCGGACTATCTGAAATATTTGAAAGGAAAAGAAGGTAAATAAAGGTCTATTTAATCCTATATTCCAGATTGATTATGTTGCCTCTGGTAAAGCCCATAGCCTTGAAGAAGCACATCAGATCCCAATCTTCCCACTCAACCAAGGTATAGATATTTTCTACCCCCTCTTTTTCGAACTCATCCGTGATGGCTTTGAACAAGAGGGTGGCTATTCCCTTCTTTTGATAATCGGGATTTACTCCGATCGTGTCTATCCAGCCGATGGTGTTAGGGACTCCAAATTCCCAGCCGCTGACTCCCCCCATAATAAACCCCTGTACCGTACCGTCTAACTCTGCCACAAGGGATTTAGATGGTTGGCCTTCCCCCATCTCCTCAATCTTCTGGTGCCAATAGGGAGGTCGTTTGGTCCCGAACACCCTGTAGTCTATTTCGACAATGGCATCGAGGTCATCCAATTTAAGCTTCCTCACCCCTATTTTTTCTAAAAGGTCATCCTTCATTACCTCTCTCCTCAATAACCCGTATGTGTGATAGAAAATCGCTAGCATAATAAACAGTACATGTCAACGATAGTTTTTTTACTCTGTTTGTTCTTCGAGAGAGACCCTCAGATCCTGTTCTCAGAGTGGAGGATGATGCAGCGCAGACGCTGAGCAAGAAGTAAGGAAATGCAAAAGGCAGGGATGGATACGGTCTGAGGCGCTCAATTTAGTCTTGACAAAACAGGATGCCGCGGATTATTCTTTTAAGGTCCCTTTGCAGAGGGCATTCTTTCTTTTTCTTTGATTTTCATCGGTTAACCCTTTTGTGAGAGGGGGGTATCTCGAGGGGGGAAAGATTACAGTGATCGTAGCAGGGGTCGGGGATGTGCTAACTCCCGCATTATTCAAAATCAGGTTGATGCACTGAGGTTATTGAAAGCAGGAGAAGTGAAGGGATACGGAGACAAACGGAGGGGGGAGCATCGACATAAGCCCTTTAGTGGGGTAGAGAACTTCCCCCATTTTTTTGCATGACCACTATTTCAGAGAGCGATTATGGAGAAGGGGTGGACCAAGGAAGATTTTGGCATCGCTACCTTCCCCCTCATGGAGGAGGGGTTGAAGGGGTTTATGGATTTTGCCGCCTCTCGCGGTTTGCAGTATGTGGAGATACGAAGCGAAAGACCCTATGCCCTTCCTCAAGATATGGAAAGGGGAGAATTGGAGAGCATACAGGAAAAACTCGTCTCCCTTGCGCTGAGGCCCATAATTCATAGTGCTGTTTACGATATCAACGTGGCCAGCTTGAACCCCTTGATCAGGAAGGCATCCATCCGGCAGACGCTCGAGTCTATCCGGTTCGCTGCAAAGATCGGAGCGAAGATCGTCATCATTCATCCCGGAAGGCTTCCCAAGGATTACCCCCCGGTGTACCTCAAGAATTCCCGGATTAATCTGCTGACCAGCCTCAACGTGATGGCAAGGATGGCAGGTCGCATGGGGGTTATGCTCGCCATAGAGAACAGCCCTCGTGGGAGGGCTCATCGATTGGTCACCAGCCCCCAAGAGCACCTGCACATCTTGCGACGCGTGGGGTCCCCTCACCTGGGAGCCCTTCTCGATATCGGTCATGCGCATACCTGGGGAGTAGATTTGCGGGAATATATCAAATCCTTGGCCGACTATATCCTGCTTTTTCACCTCCATGACAATCGAGGGCAGGCAGATGACCATCTTCCCTTAGGGAGAGGAACTATCGATCTCAGGGGAATTGGGGAAGAGATTCAGAGGATGAAAAAACGTCATCCCGTAATCTTGAGCATGCGCCGTAGAGAGGATATTGCGGAGAGCATCAGATTTTTGGAGGGAATGAGAAAGAGCAAGGGCTTGGGCAGGATCTTAGGGAAGCGGGGGTTTCTGCATACAACAGAGGTAAACTCATGATAGCAGTAGCGGATTTGACCACGTGCTACGGCAACCTGCCCGTACTCAGGGAAGTTGCCTTTCAAGTGAACAAGGGGAAGATCTATGCCCTGGTCCTTGCTGAGAACAAAACGTATAGTATTGCAGACGAGTTTCTGAATACGATGAAGCAGTATCTGCGTGAACCCCAAGAGTGCCATGTCCAAGCTACCTGATCACCTGAAAAGAAGAGATGTCCTCTACGGTAAAAATACCCCGGCAGAGGTTCTAAGAGAATACGGCGATCTCTACCTCAACGAGGGTAAGCCGAACGATGCAGTGGAATTTTTCGGTCAGGCGTGTTATAAGGAAGGTCTTCAGCGCATACGCCAGATGGCCCTAGAGGAGGGGGACCTCTTTCTTTTTTCCCGTGCTACGGAATTTTTGCAAGAAGAGGTATCCCCTGAGGAGTGGAGGAAGTTGGGCAGGAAGGCCCTGGAGCAAGGGAAATATCTCTTCGCGCTGAAGTGTTTTGAGAAGATCGGTGACAGAGCGGGTATCGAAGAGGCCCGAAAAAAGCTTGATGAGACGATGCAAGGACAGGAGGTCTCATAGGGATGTCGAAAGAAGATGCGACTCGGCACACGGGGTTGCGCACGATACTTGTCGAGCTGCGGGATGAGATCTTGGGGAAGATTGCCCAGGAGATGGGGACCAAATTGGATGAGGACCCACGGATGTCCACGCTGTCTACCATGGATATCGGTGATTTATCCCAGCTCGATCAGGATGAGAACATCGATTACGCACTCCTGAATAGGCATATAGAGCGGCTACGAGAGGTAGAAGATGCCCTGGACCGCCTGGAAGAGGGGACCTATGGTATCTGTGAAGACTGCGGTGCGGCCATCAATCTGGAACGGTTGAAGGTCCTCCCCTTTACCACGTGTTGTGTCCAGTGTCAGGAAAGACGTGAGCAGGTGGGGCAGGGGAGCAGACTCAAGCAGATGAGACGGGAAGAGGATTTTAAGCTATAATTAAAATCTCTGGGAACGGCCTTGACAAAGGGTGAGGTCGTACTTATATTTTTGGTGATTTTTCAGAATGTAAAAATTATATTCCTTAACTGCTAGTGGAAGATACAAACGAAAGGAGGGGTTTATACTATGAAAATCACACCGTTGCAGGACAGGGTCTTGGTTAAACGCCTTGAGGAAGAGGAAAAGACCAAGGGGGGGATTATCATTCCTGACACGGCCAAGGAGAAGCCGATTGAGGGAAAGGTTGTTGCCGTTGGTAAGGGGAGGGTAAAAGAAGATGGTACCGTCGTTCCCTTAGAGGTCAAGGCAGGAGATAAGGTATTATTTAACAAGTACGCAGGTACCGAGATACAGATAGAAGGTGAAGAACACCTCATGATGCGTGAAGATGATATCTTAGGAATTATCAAAGGCTAAATTCAAGCAAAGGAGGGAGTAGACGATGGCTGCTAAAGAGGTAAAGTTTGACCAGCAGGCGCGCGATGCCATCTTGCGCGGGGTCGATGTCCTGGCCAACACGGTGAAGGTTACGCTGGGACCAAAAGGGAGAAACGTGATCCTGGAAAAGAGCTGGGGGTCACCTACCGTGACCAAGGATGGGGTTACCGTGGCCAAAGAGATCGAGTTGGAGGATAAGTTTGAAAACATGGGGGCCCAGATGGTCAAAGAGGTTGCCAGCAAGACCAGTGATGTGGCCGGTGATGGGACCACTACCGCCACAGTTCTTGCCCAGGCCATTTATCGTGATGGTGTTAAGGTAGTAGCCGCCGGGGCTGACCCCATGGACGTCAAGCGGGGGATCGATGCGGCGGTCAAGACCGTGACGGGCGAACTCCAAAAGATGAGTAGTCCCACCAAAGAGCAGAGGGAAATCGCCCAGGTAGGGACCATTTCGGCCAACAACGATGAGACCATCGGTGAGATTATTGCCGAGGCGATGAACAAGGTGGGCAAGGAAGGTGTGATCACTGTCGAAGAGGCCAAGGGTATGGAGACCACCCTTGAAGTCGTAGAAGGTATGCAGTTTGATCGCGGCTATCTCTCACCTTATTTTGTCACCAACCCTGAGAAGATGGAGGCTGACCTTGAAGACTGCTATATCCTGATCCACGAGAAGAAGATCAGCAGCATGAAGGATCTCTTGCCCCTCTTGGAGCAGGTCGCCAAGATCGGCAAGCCCCTCTTGATTCTCTCCGAGGACGTGGAGGGAGAGGCCCTTGCCACCCTCGTGGTAAACAAGCTCAGGGGAACCCTCAAGTGCGCTGCTGTTAAGGCCCCGGGCTTTGGTGATCGCCGCAAGGCCATGTTGGAAGATCTTGCCATCCTCACCAATGGTCGCATGATCTCTGAGGATCTTGGCATCAAGTTGGAGAGTGTTGGCCTCGATGACCTCGGCACGGCCAAGAAGATTCACATCGACAAGGATAATACCACCATCGTCGAGGGTGCCGGTGCGCGTGATGCCATCGAGGGGAGAGTTAGGCAGATCAGGACCCAGATTGAAGAGACCACATCAGACTATGACCGCGAAAAACTGCAAGAGCGGTTGGCCAAGTTAGTCGGTGGGGTTGCGGTCATCAATGTGGGTGCAGCCACTGAGACGGAGATGAAGGAGAAAAAGGCCCGGGTAGAAGATGCCCTCAATGCCACCAGGGCAGCTGTGGAAGAAGGGATCGTCCCGGGTGGCGGGGTAGCCTACCTGAGGTCCATCCCCGCCATTGAGAAACTCAAACTCGAGGGTGACCAGCAGATCGGAGTGAACATCGTGAAGCGGGCCCTTGAAGAGCCGGCACGCCAGATCGCCGGGAACGCCGGCAAAGAGGGTTCTGTCATCGTGGAGAGGCTCAAGAATGAAAAGGGTTCCTTTGGCTTTGACGCCTCCAAGGAAGAATTCACCGATATGATCAAGGCGGGGATCATCGATCCCACCAAGGTGGTCAGGTTCGCCCTGCAGAATGCCGCCAGTGTCGCCTCCTTGCTCATTACCACCGAGGCCATGATAGCTGAAAAGCCTAAGAAAGAATCACCGATGCCTGCTATGCCACCTGGTGGAGGAATGGGGGGTATGGGCGGAATGGATATGTACTAAAGCAACAACAGGTTGTGCAAAACTTGGGGCCTGCTTCCTTACAAGGGCAGGCCCTTTTCTGTGCCCTGGTTGAGGGAAAGTCCTTGACAAGAGAGTGAAAAAAAGTTAAATAAGTTATCCTTAAATAGAATAAATTGTAAAAAAAGCGATTTGCCGCAGGCTGTTCAAAAATGTTCATCCCGCCAGAGGCGGGACTGAGGCGTGAGGCGTACTAGGATGTACGCCGCAACGACGAAGGATGAGAGAAACGCAACAGATGGGCGTTTTTCAACAGCCTCTTAAGAGAAAAAAGGAGGTTCCCATTGGCTGTACACAAATCTGCAGAAAAGCGAATGAGGCAAAACGAAACCCGTCGCATGCGAAACCGTCATGTCAAGACGGGTATCAAGACCATGATCAAAAGGGTGCGGGAAGCGGTGCAGGCGAAGGATAAGGCCAAAGCGCAGGCGGCATTGGCCCAGGTTACCCCCCTTGTCGACAAGGCAGTGAACAAAGGGGTGATCCACTGGAGAACCGGCGCGCGCAAGATATCACGGTTGAACAGA
>CAYWLI010000030.1:0-14272 GCA_964459135.1 uncultured Thermodesulfobacteriota bacterium
ACGAAAAAAAGTCATTTGAGTTACTTAAACACATCGTCGCAAATGATTTATTTTTTTAAATTCAACGAGTTATCGATATCGTGATTTTGGTATAAAAATTGCTTAATAAAAGTCATGAAAGTCAACTTGACAGAAATCGAAAATATTGAAGGTGTAACAGAGTCTTTCATTTTTAAGAAAGGCGGGGATTTGTTATTACCTCGACTACCATACACGGATGCACGGATAGAACATCTGGGAAGAGAAGTAGCTTTGTGCTCCGCCCTCTTGGAAAAGATAAAGCGAGAGGTCGACCTTTTCGAATTAATATATGAAGATAAACACGTTATCGTTCGGATATCGAATAATTTTTTTACCCTGGTTGTTTGTGAACATACCACCGACACTACCTTAATTAAGCTTAAATTGAACGTGATACATGAAGAGGCAAAGGGTGACAACGATTTACAGAAATCTCTGCGAAAATCGCAAGGGAAGGGGGATCTTTTGGCCAAGGCCCAAGAGGACTCGGAGTTGGCGGAGTTGTTGAAAAGGATAAAAATTGCAGCTTAACAAACAAAAAGGAGGGGAGTTGAGATGCCAGAGGCATTCTCAGGCAATGTTGCACAGTTTAAGGTTATCGATATTTTGAGGCTGCTGACGTCCGAAGGGAAATCAGGGGGATTACTGCTTCAGAGGGGAAAGGAGAAAGGTGAGATCTACGTGGACAAGGGCGCCCTGTACCATGCTATCTGCAAAGATGGAGTAGGTGAAGAAGCGATCTTTGCCATCCTTACGTGGACAGACGGCAATTTCAACTTTACCCCCAATGTTAAAAGCGATGAAAGGACTATTGAAAAGGATACCTCTTCACTCCTCGAAGAGGCGATGAAGCAACTGAGTGAATGGCAACTTATCCAAGAGATCATTCCCTCTCAAGACTTGGTATTTAAACTATCTTCAAAACGTGCCCCTGATGAGATAAGACTCAAACATGATGCGTGGTCGGTTTTATCACAGATCGACGGCAAAAAGACGGTTGGGAATATATCAGATGAATTAAAAATGGGGGAGCATGATACTGCTCGGATCCTCTATAAACTCTTTTCCTCAGGGCTCATCGAAGTGGGTATGGAGCCACAACGCAAAGAAAAAAAGATTGCCAATGCGGGATTTTTCACCTTTGTGGAGGAAAAACTGACTGGGATCATCGGGCCAGTGGCCTCAGTTATATTAGATGAAGAAATCATAGATATGAGGGAAGAAAAAGGTAGTTTCCCCGTAGAAAAGGTGTCTATTTTGGTGGAAAAGCTCAGTAAGGATATCGCTGACGATACGCAACGAATCGCTTTTCAAAAAACGGTCCTTGATGCCTTGAAGGGATCTTAAACACGAGAGAACATATTATCTTACGAATATCAGTGGCAAAGGAGGAAAGAAAAGACAACACCCAAGTAATGTTTTGTAGCACAGATGGGATTATTGCTCTCCAAGGACATTGACAGTTGCGGGTAGATAGATATATGCTGTAAGGTTGATAAGAACGGCAATCGCTAAAAAAATTGATTATCGCAAAGTAAGAAATGGCATACAAGGCAAAAAATAAAGTTCTGATAGTGGATGATGAAGAAACCCTCACATGGAGTATGACAAAAACCCTTGCTAAGGATGAAGGGAAGTATGAGCTTGTCATTGCCAATACAGGATCAGAAGCCCTCACTGTCTTAAAACAAGATCCCATTGATGTAGTAGTAACAGATATTAAGATGCCGGATATCAATGGGCTCGAGCTCCTGTCGATGATACGAAAACAGTATCCTTCAACCAAGGTGATTATCATGACCGCCTATGGGTCTCCTGAGGTGCATAAGGAGGCAACCAGAAGGGGTTCTTATTTTTATTTAGAGAAACCGTTTGAGATATCTGAGCTCAGAACTCTTATTCTTAAGGCCCTAGAAGAAAAGAGAGGCGGCTTTGTAGGGCAAGTCGTTGATCTTCAACTCGTGGATATCGTCCAAATGGGGTGTCTCGGTAGATTTACTATGTCTCTTGCTGTCTCAAAAAACAATGAAGAGGGCTTAATTTATTTTAAAAACGGAGAAATCGCTCATGCAGAATTAGGCGACCTGGAAGGGAAAGAGGCGTTGTTTGCCATGTTGGAATGGGACGAGGGCAGGTTTGACTCTCAGATGGGGATATCACCGCCCAAAGAGACTATTACGGATCGCTGGGAACACCTTTTGCTTGAGGGAACGAGAAGACTCGATGAAACAGCCGCAACAGAAGCAAGAGATAGCACGGTCTTATTACAGGAAGTGGAGAAAGCCTTTGAGGATTTAGACAAGGAAGCTACTCGAAAAGAATTGTTAGAGCGTCTGTTGAAACTATTATCCAGCATTGATGGCTTTCAAAAAGGAATCTGGGTTGATGCAAAAGGGAACGTAATTACCACTAATGATCAAGCCTTTACTGAAACGGAAACCTCACTTCCTATGCTGATGTTTACCATGGCTTCAAGGCTGAGCAAAAGTTTAGAGAACACTGAACCATTGAGGGTAACGCTTGGTCACAAAAATAGTACAATAGCCTTAATGAAGTACAATCATCTTTTTCTTATGATCTTTTTACAGGGAAAGACTACTGCTGATGAGTTTTTTTTAGCAACACGCAATATCTTAGAAAGAAGATTGTCGAAGGGCTCTATTGATTAATTATTGATTAATTAAAGGGGGTTTTAGAGATGATTTTGCCAAAAGGACCGATTGTGCATGAGAATTTGAGGACTGTTTTTATCGATCTAAATAATTTTCTTCAAACATTGAAAGAGGATAATTTTACCGGCTATGTGCAAGTCTCATTTTGGGATTATGAGGGGATTCTTTTTTTGGAAGCGGGTGAAATCGTCAATGCCATCGAGGAATCAGAAAGTACGAGAAGAGGGGGGGAAGAGGCGGTTGAAAATATCATCATTAAATCCAAGCAACAAGATGGAAGAATCAATGTGTATAGGCTGGCCCCAGAGATGGTGACAATTTTAGCGAGCACCTCTATGGAAGAAGCAACGTATAAGGAATTGTCCACAGAGTTTACCAGTTTGGATAAATTAATAGAGAAGTTGAGTAAAGAGAACCATTCAGGGTACATCGATATCGTGTTAAACGACAATAAAGGAGGAGGCATTATTTTTTTTCAAGACGGCAAGATTGCAGAAGCGGTGATGTCAGATGAGAAATTTAGTGGCGCTGAAAAGCATGGTAAGGATATGTTAAATGAAATAATAGAAGACGTTCAAAAAACAGGCGCAACGTTCAATGTCTATCGTGCTGGGTTGGAAGGTGGATCAGAGCGAACAGGAATCGCACAAGCCCTAGAATTTCAAGGGGTCATAGAGGTTATGCAAGAAGTGATAAGGACTATAGAATCCTTGGTCGATGGGTTGAGCAACCACCAAGGGGCATTCCGGGATAGTTTCAAAAAAGCCCGTGTGGAAAAATCAGAGGAATATCCTTTTCTCGATCCCTTTGCAGCCGAATTTGAATATAGCAATGGCGAGATAAAATTTGGGGGAAAGGTTTCCGCAGAAGTATTTGTTCGGGGTCTTAAAGATTGCTTTGATTTAACGCTGGATACGATTACTGTATCAAAAAACAAAGATGAACTGTACGAGAAAATAAGATCTGCTCTTAAACCCATCAGCTCGAGGTTTGAAGAAAAAATAGATGCCTTTGGTTTAAAATCGATCATGCCTGAATTCCTCCGTTCCTAATTACCGACCACTGGTTTATTTTTGAACATTATCACTTTACATATTATCTGGAACATGCTATATGTACAAAAAAAGTGGATATAAATAAATGATACATTTTACTAAAATGAACAAACAGGTGCAACGATGAATATAATTCTTTCCGACCAAGATATCGTACGTATTGAACAATCTCTGGACAAGATGTTAAGCAGCTCAGGGGCCCATTGTGCCTTGCTTATCGATAGATCAGGACAACTCATCTCCTCCAGCGGCGATCCCTCAACCTTGGATGTTATTGCCCTCTCCGCACTTACCGCTGCAAACTTTGGTGCCACCTCAGAGATAGCAAGACTCTTGGGAGAAGATGAATTTGCCCTCCTCTTTCATAAAGGCAAAAACGAGAACGTTCATTTTTCCAAGATCGGTAATGAATTTATAATGGTGACCTTATTTGATGATCGAACCACCTTAGGACTGGTGAGATTAAGGACTGAGAAAGTGGTGCACGAATTACGTGGAATTTTCATGGAAATTGTGGAGAGAAACAAGGGAGAGTAACTCACTGTCCTATGGCCTTCATAAATTTTAGTTCTGGAGAAATCCAATGCAAGATCATCTTTTACGGCCCCGGTTTGGGGGGAAAGACTACAAATTTGCGGTATATCTATGATTGCACCAACGATAATATAAGAGGGCAGTTGGTATCTATCGATACGAAGGGGGACAGAACACTGTTTTTTGATTTCTTATCACTTGATTTAGGAAAAATCAGGGACTACAAGATCAGGGTACAACTGTATACGGTACCAGGGCAAGTACACTATGACGCTACGCGAAAACTGGTTTTGAGGGGAGCCGATGGAGTCGTTTTTGTGGCCGATTCTATGCGCGTGCAAAGGGAAAAGAACATAGAGAGTTTGGAAAACATGGCGATTAATCTTAAAGAAAAGGGAATTGATGTTACCAAAATTCCCTTGATCTTGCAGTACAACAAGAGGGACTTGGAAGGGAGTAATATACCTGTATTATCAATAGAAGAAATGGAACGGGACTTGAATGCTCATCTCAAAGTACCCTTCTTTACAGCCAGTGCACTGAAAGGGGAAGGAGTCTTTGAGACCTTGCGGGAGATAAGCAAATTGACGGTGAGGGATGTAAGTAAGAAAGTCTTGGCAAAAGAGTAAGGGTTATGAACGGAAAAGATGGTGGTTGGGATCTATCGGATCTCGAAAAGGAAATCGATTCCGCCGTAGAAACCCTCCTCGTGAAAAAAGGGGAGAAGTCTGATCCGGTCACCCAACCCCAAAAGACTCGCCCACCGGTTGAAGAAGCTGGTATAGCAGAGCAACCTTCACTTCCTGCTCCTGCTGCTCCTCCTCCTCCTCCAGCTCCTTTCCCTTCCCCTTCTTCTCCTTCCCCCACTCCACCCCCTTCAAGACCACCGGTTTCGCAGAATCTTCAGGAGAAACTTGAAGCAGTCGAAGCACAACTATTGACCTTAGAGTGGGATATCAGCTCCAAACATCTCAACAATGCCATCACTCACCTTCAAGATTTGAGAAAACTTTCTCTTGTCGGCGATGAACTAGAAAAGGTTATTATCCTCATCCAAAAAGTCCTCTATCAACTTAACCTTGACGAAAGTAAACTTACTCCCGCTGCTTTAAAGTTCTTGCAAAAGTCTTGGAAGGCCGTTAAAGGGATGACCGACGAACGATTCTCTTTTGAAATCGACAAAAAGACTCTCGTACGGGAGTTAATAGCGGAGTTTCAGAACCTGAGGCTGGAAGAGACGCCCCAAAAGACTGTAGAGAGAATAGAAGCTCGACCCCCTCAAGAAGAACGTTTTGAGCTCGCTGATGAGAGCGTGGCAAAAGAACCCCCTGTTGAAAAACGCGTCCCTTTTGCAGAGCTCGACAAATTTATGTATAAAATAGAGCAACTGTTACAAGTAGTGAGTGAGGAAAGAAAAAGATTGGAAGGCATACATCAGGAAATAATCAATTTTAAGGACGATCTCCAAAACTCATTGCATTCTGCTGGGAGAGACCAGCAGAGGGCACCGCGACAGGATGAGATAGCAGAGCTTGAAGAGCGCTTAGCGAAAAAAGCATATCGCCCGTCGGATCTTGAGTTGCCACAAACTGTGAGCGCACCTACTTTGTCAGTTTCCCTGTTTAAGGTCTCCGGGGTTATCTTTGGAATTCCTGAGCAACAGATCATTAGAAGTTTCCCGATCAAAAAATGGGTATCGGAATTCTTCATCGAGAAAGGCAAAGTGAAATTAAAAAACAGAGAAATTCCCCTTTTTAATATTCTTCAGGTATTTAAACTAAAACCTACGACAGAAGAAAATCCCTTCGTTCTTTTAATTAAAGGGAGAGAAGATCGACCTGCAGCAGTTATCATAGATCAAGCCATCCCCCGAGAGAAAATCGAATATAAACCCATTGAGGGGAGACCCTATATTTTGGGTCAAGGGACAGCGAGAAGTGGTAAGGTCTGGATTCTCGATGCTGAACAAATATCTCCTTAGTGAGAGAAGAAGTTCATCCCAAAAGCTTAGTTATGAAAGATCATCAAGAAACCACCAGCAGTGAGAAACCTAACCCCGTCGTGAAGGAGATCTTAGATGGGATTGAAATAGGTGTTGTTTTGCTCAATCGAGAAGGGAAAATTATCTTCGCCAACCGGGCATCGGAAGAAATTTTGGAGCATAAGAGGGATGTTCTTTTGGGCAGACGACTACTCAGCCTCTTTCCCCAAGGATCAAAGGAGCTCGGTATGCGAAAAGGGGATGGACAAGTATTTTTTCACAAAAAAAAAGGTGGAGTTCCTTTTAAATTACTCATCGTCCCTTATCACGATTCTCAAGGAAAAGAGAGGGGCCGAGTGGCAAATTTGCAGGATATGACGCAGATATATAAAATGCAGGAAGAAATACTGAGGATAGATCGGTTGGCATACCTGGGAGAATTCTCCTCCACCCTCGCCCACGAGATACGGAATCCTCTCGCTGGAATCAAAACGACAGCTCAAGCCTTAAGTGAAGAGTTGGGACAGGATGCTTCGAAGAGGGAATATATTGATCGCATCATAAAAGAGATTGACAGACTTAATGATTTGCTGCGTACCTTTTTTTCCTTTGCTAAACCCCAACGCCTTGATCTCATCCCGTGTCACATTGAAGAAATTATCAAAGAAGTAAAGGTACTTTTAGTTAAGGAAGCAGAGAAGGCGAGTGTTACCATTAAGGAGATCTATAACGACAATCTTCCTCCTCTCCCCTTAGATACCAATCAGATGCAACAGGTATTCATGAATCTCTTTCTCAATGCCCTCGAGGCTATGCCGATTGGGGGAGAATTAACGGTCGAGATAAACCGACAGAATTCACATGAGGGATGGATACAGGTCAAGGTAAAAGATACCGGAAATGGAATTGCCCCCGAACACCTGACAAAAATTTTTGATCCATTTTTCACTACCAAAAGTAAAGGGTCGGGATTAGGTCTCGCAATAACCCACAAAATAGTGGAAGGTCATGGTGGCACTATTGGGGTAGAAAGCGCTCCTGGAAAGGGTTCAACGTTTATACTGAGTCTTCCTGTAGTGACTGATGATGGAAATTAAGCCCAACATACTCATTGTCGACGACGACGAGGTGATGTGTCGCACCCTCTCAGACATCTTTGGAAAGATGTCCTATGAGGTGACCACTGTTCAAAGGGGTGAGGACGCAATGTCCCCTCTCCAACAAGGGTTTTTTGATCTCATCTTGCTGGATATCAGACTTCCAGATATGGATGGATTGGATATTTTGAAAAAAATAAGAGAGATAGATCGTGATCCCTGTGTCATCATGATGACCGCCTATGCCGATGTGCAAACAGCGGTAACAGCTATGAAGGCAGGGGCATATGATTATATCAACAAACCATTTGAGATTGAAGAATTGCGGTTGATCATCAAAAAGGCACTGGAGACCAAGGAACTTAAGGGAGAGGTCCTCAGACTGCGCACTCAACATAAGGATGAAGAAAGAAATGGGGACATTTGTGGGATTAGTCCCCAAATGGATGTGGTACGGGAGCTTATTTCTTTGGTCAGTCAAACTCCACGAACCCCGGTTTTAATTCAAGGAGAGAGCGGTACGGGCAAAGAATTAGTGGCCAATGCCATTCACTACCAAAGTCAAAGACAACAGAAACCGCTCATCAAGATAAATTGCAGCGCCATTCCTGAGACACTGCTGGAATCGGAGTTTTTCGGTCATCAGCAAGGAGCCTTTACCGGGGCACAAGAGAGTAAACCGGGACTGATAGAGTTGGCTCATGGGGGAACAGTCTTTTTAGATGAGATTTCAGAGATGAACCCTGTTCTTCAGCCAAAATTATTGCGGTTTTTAGAAACATATACCCTCAGGCGCGTAGGGGGGAAAAGAGATATTATAGTAGATGTAAGAGTAATTGCTTCAACAAATAAAAGTCTTTCTCAATTAGTAGAGCAAGGAAAATTTCGCAAAGATCTCTATTACCGCATCAAGGTAATGGTGATCGAATTACCCCCTTTACGCGACAGGAAAGAGGATATCCCCATTCTTACCGAGTATTTTATCAAAAGATTGAGAAGAGAGATAGGAAAAGAAATAAAGGGCATAACACCTCAAGTCCTCAACCTCTTATTGGCCTATGTTTGGCCGGGAAATGTGCGAGAGTTGAAAAATGTCTTGGAAAGAGCGACGATCTTAGCTAAAGGAGGTTTCATTGTCCCAGAAGACCTCCCCTTAGAATTGAGGAATAATTCATTGGATAGAGATATTGCTGCATTCGGTCAGAAGAAGGCTGACAACAATGGCCTTCTTCCTTTAGCCGATATAGAACGTAGCTATATTCTTAGGGTGTTGCAGGCAAGGGGGGGTAACAAGTCAGCAACGGCCAGGATTTTGGGTATCTCCCGCTCAACCTTGAGGGAAAAATTAAACCGATACAGAATAAGCTCCTAAAAAGGCAAAATATTTGAAAAAAATGTCAAAAATCTATATAGTCTATTGCTTGACATTGATAAAAAAGTTTGATATTTTAAACTAAAAGTTTTGAGGATACTGGAATGGCGGTATTTGGTGGGAAAAAGAACATGGTGCTCGGATTGGATATCGGTACCAGTGCTGTCAAGTTTATGGAGCTCAAGGACACAGGGAAAGGCTACCAGGTAGAAAATATGGGCCTCACCTCTCTTCCGCCCGAGACCATTGTGGATGGAAGCCTCATGGATGCTACAACGATAGTGGAAGCAATTGGGGAATTAATCTCGCACTATAAGATAAAAAAACATGAGGTCGCCATTGCAGTTTCCGGCCATTCGGTAATTGTCAAGAAGATTACCCTGCCCAAGATGACTGAGTCGGAATTAGAAGAAAATATTATGGTAGAAGCGGAACGTTACATCTCTTTTGATATCAACGACGTAAACATAGACTTTCAGATAATGACGGCTCCGGAGAAGGACATGGGAGAACATATGGAGGTTCTCCTCGTCGCAGCCAAGAAGGATTTGGTTGATGATTACATTGCCATTGTAAGAGAAACCGGATTGAGCCCTATGATCATCGACATAGATTCTTTTGCTTTAGAAAATGTATATGAGTTGAATTATCCCTTAGAAATTGGTGATTTAGTTGCCTTATGTGACATCGGAGCAAGCATAATGAACTTAAATATCGTCCGGGGGGGGAAATCCCTTTTTACACGTGATATATCAATCGGGGGCAATCTTTACACCGAAGAAATCCAAAAAGAATTGAGCGTTAATTTTGAGGAAGGAGAGGATCTGAAATTGGGCGGATCCTCCGATAAGGGATCCCCGCACATCATTGATAAGGTTTTTGACAAGGTCTCTGCCAACATTGCCTTGGAGATCGCTAAATCTTTGGATTTCTTTACCGCTACGTATCCTGATGAAAAGGTTGCGCGACTGTACCTCAGTGGGGGATGTGCAAAGACCCCTCGTCTCAACGAGATTGTCCACGAAAGGGTGAACATTCCTGTTGCGATGCTTAACCCCTTTGCAAATATAGCAGTCAACCCACGAGTTGTTGATCCGGAATATCTTAAAGATATTACCTCCTTAATGGCCGTGAGTGTCGGATTGGCTTCGCGAAGGGTATAATAGTATGATAGAAATAAATTTATTACCGGTAAGGGCTGCGCGAAGGAGGGAATCCATTCGTTTGCAGCTTTCCATTACCGGTCTTACCATTTTTCTCGTTATTGTATGCATAATCCTTTTATCAGCAAATCTTAACAAACGTGAAGAGGCGGTCGATAAACAGACAGCTTTAGTGAAAGAAGAAATTGCCAAATTAGAAAAGATAGTTGGGGAGATAGAGAAGTTAAAACAAGAAAGGGCTAAACTTGAACAGAAACATGCCGTCATCAGAGATTTGGATAGGGGGAGGATGCGGGCGGCCTATATACTGGATGGATTAAGTCAGAACACACCGGAGAAAATATGGATTGAATCCCTGGATAAGCGCGGAAAGAGTTTGAAAATTACAGGAGTAGCATTGGACAACGATACCATCGCAAATTTTATGATGGTATTAGAGCGATCAAAATATTTCGGTGGAGTTGAACTGGGGGCATCAGAGCAAATTAACCGGGGTGGGATGAAGTTAAAAAAATTCAATCTGCACTGTTCGACTGCTCTGTAAGGAAAATTAATGGCGTTATCCTACGATTCCATTATCAAGTTACCCACATCACAGAAGTTAGGAATACTCGCGCTGGTTGCAGCATTGATATTGGTAATCTATTGGCAAATTTCATACAAGCCACAGATGAGAAGGATTGCCGCCAAGGAATCAAAGCTAGCTGAGCTTACCCGTGATATGAAAAACAAGCAAAGA
This sequence comes from uncultured Thermodesulfobacteriota bacterium, assembly GCA_964459135.1. Classification (GTDB taxonomy): domain Bacteria; phylum Desulfobacterota; class B13-G15; order B13-G15; family RBG-16-54-18; genus CAYWLI01. The sequence goes on from CAYWLI010000030.1 coordinate 10,635, forward strand.
ATTGCTGAAGACTATGAAAAATTTAAAGAAGAAACAGCAAAAATACAGGAAGACCTCCAACGTTACGTAGCGAAGCTACCTGACAAAAAGGAAATCCCTAATTTGTTGAAAAGTATCTCTAATATGAGCCAAGAGGCCGGGCTTGAGGTTTTGTTGTTCAAACCTAAAGAGGAACAACCTGCGGAATATTATTCTCGCGTCCCCGTAGAGCTAAAATTTGTAGGGTCGTATCATCAGGTAGGGAGGTTCTTCTATTATGTGGGCACCCTTTCAAGAATTGTAAATATCGAGAACTTCAGCATTCAGAATGCCCAAAAAACGAACAAAGATGGATTCCTGTTAAGTACCTCATGTGTGGCAACGACGTATAGGTATAGAGAGGCACCACCCCCAAAAAAGGGCAAGGAAGCGAAAAAATAGTTAGTTTAGTAAGTAAGGTAAGAATATGGGTTGCGAAGGGTGGGGAAAGAAATTTTTAATCTATATTTTCGTCTTAAACATTGCTTTGGGTATCTGGGGGTGTGATCAATTGCCTTTTTTGGGTGGCAAAAAGAAAGAAGACCAAAAACCAGTGCCAAAGCCCCCTCCGAAAGCCGCCCCTCCCCAGGAAACCTCTTCCCCAGCACCAAAAATCGAGGAAGAGCGCAATTATGTCTATGATCCAACCGATAAAAGGGATCCTTTTCAGCCATTCATCGCTACGCAAACCCCTGTCACGCCCACTGACGAGGAAATACCTATCACTCCTTTGCAGCAATATGATCTTAGCCAATTGAAACTAGTAGCCATTATGGTAGGAACAGGGGAGGGGAAAGCGATGGTAGAAGATGCTGAAGGGAAAGGCTACATCGTCGAGAAGGGGATATATGTAGGGAGAAATTTCGGCAAAGTCAAGGCAGTCATGAAAGACCGAGTAGTCATTGAGGAACGATATAAAGATTATATGGGCCAAGTAAAAACAAAAGAGATCGTTTTGGAATTGCACCCCCCCGGGGAGGAAAAACAACAATGAAGAGTCCAAAAAGAAAGCAGGTCTTGTACGGAATACTCATCATGTTGGTTATTCCCGGCATCCTCATGATGACGGGTTGCGCCTCGCGGGAAAAGGTAGAACCCTTGTCAACAGTTGTTCCTCAAAATCTTATAAAAAGGGTAGCAATCGAAGATAGCGATGAAGGTAAGAGAATAATCATTGAGGCAGAAACCCCTTTGGCCTATACGTTCTTTCGAATCATTCCCCAGCCGTTGAAGCTGGTGGTTGATATCCCACAAACAGAATTAGCCCCTGGGGTTACGACAACCCTACCGATCGACGACGAAGTGATTAAAGAGATCGTTGCTATCCAGCAAGATAACGATGTAGAAGTCTCAATTCACTTGAACAAGCTGGTCAAATATAGATTCCAAAAAGAAGGGGATTTCCTTTATGTCGATATGGGAAAACAAAGTCCGCTTCTTGCTAAGGAAGCAGAAGAGTTAGAAATCGTCAAGGAAATCCCCCCGGCGGTACAAGAAGAAGATATCGCTAAACCATTGGCTCCTGCTCAAAATTTGGTCGATGTTGCTGTGGACACTTCACAAAAAGATAGAGTGATCCTCAGTTTAAAAGCCGATGGAGCATTGGGAGATTACAATACCTTTGACTTGCGGAAGCCTACCCGGTTAGTGATCGATTTATGGAAGGTCAAGAGGAAGTTTCGCACCAAAACCGTCTCGGTTAACTCTCCTTATTTAGAAAGAGTACGCTTAGGGGATCATCCCCAAAAGGTCAGAGTTGTACTTGACTGCCCGACTCAAGTACTCCCCAGTCATAGGATCGAACGTATTGGTGATGAGGTAAGAATCGTACTTGGCAAGGAAATAAAGGACGAGGACTTTCTCCCAGCTCCAAAGGAGGAAATAGCCAAGGAAGAAAAAGATGTTACTCCGACCGCTATCACCGGCGAGATCACGGGCATAGATTTTAAGCAGCTTGAAGACAAATCCAGGATTATCATATCCACCTCAGCAAAGGCTCTGTATGAGGTCGAAAAAGGTCCAGCGAATACCGTACAGTTAGAAATAAAGGGCATGGAATTGCCGCCAAAGTTGATCAGGCCCTTGGACACACATGAGTTCGCCAGTCCCGTTTCTATGATCACCCCTCTCAATGTTGCGGTCGGTGATCAAAATAACACTCAAATCCTCGTAAAGCTGCGGCAGATGGTAGCTTTCGACGTCACACAAGAGAATGATAGGATCTATCTCGATTTTGAGAGGCCTGAGGAATTCAGGGTTGAACAACCCAAACCACTTGAGGTGGTCACTGTCGAAAAACCCCCTGCAGAAAAAGAGGTGGCAAGAGCGGAAATAGAAACGCCAGAGGTTGCTCCACCAACTCCGGCACCCCAGGTTACACCAGCCGTTCCTGTAGAAGGAGCTAAGGAAAAGGTCTATACAGGGAAAAAAATAACCCTGGATTTTAAAGATGCAGATATTGATAACATCATCCGGCTTTTTGCAGAGGTTAGTGATTTAAATATTATAATGACCGAGGATGTAACGGGAACAGTCACGGTCAGACTTGTTGATGTCCCCTGGGATCAAGCCTTTGACATTATTCTCCAATCAAAAAATCTTGGAGTTGAACGAATAGGAAACGTTATGCGGATTGCTCCTTTGGAGCGAATGAGAGCGGAAAGAAAGCTCAGGGCAGAGGCAACCCTGGCAACAGAAGAAGTAGAACCCCTTGTCACTGAAGTGATTCCGATAAGCTACGGCGTGGCTAATGAGATTGGCTCGAAGGGCGTAAAACCACTTTTGAGCAGCAGGGGAAGTGTGGTCGTAGATGAGCGTACCAATACCTTGATTGTAACGGACATCACTGCCAATGTGGACAAGGCGAAACAATTAGTACGGATACTTGATGCACAGACCCCGCAGGTCTTGATCCAGGCCAAGATCATCGAGGCCAACCTCAACTTTGGCAGGGAACTTGGGATACAATGGGGAGGGAGTTTTCAACAGAGTGGAGATCCTACATCAACCATTGCCGGAGACAGTCCAGCAGGGGGTGACTGGGCAATCAACCTCCCTGCTTCGGTCGGTTCTGGGGCAGGTGGCGCCATAGAATTCGCAATAGCGAATCTAACAAATACCAGATATTTGCAGGCAAGAATCTCTGCCCTTGAGACAAAAGGGCAGGGGAGAGTAATCTCCAGTCCTCGAATAACTACCTTGGACCATACCGAGGCATATATAGAACAGGGTCTGCGTGTACCATATATTAAGCTCACTGATCAGGGCGACGCCACTACTGATTTTATCGATGCCAACTTGAAATTAACGGTCACCCCCCACGTGACTGCTGACGGGCATATAAAGATGGAAGTCCTCATATCGAAGGATGCCCCCGATTATACGAATACCGACATATATGGAACACCGGCTATTGACAAAAAGGAGGCCAAGACAGAGGTCTTGGTTAAAGACGGTGAGGTGGTGGTAATCGGGGGAATCTATGAATATGAAAATACTGGGACTGTAGATGCCGTTCCCCTCTTTTACAAGGTCCCATTGTTGGGTTGGTTGTTTCAAAAGAGGACCAAGGGTCGCGACAAGAAAGAACTCCTGATCTTTATCGCCCCCCGCATTGTGCA
>CAYWLI010000030.1:14372-21768 GCA_964459135.1 uncultured Thermodesulfobacteriota bacterium
CTGGAGAGCGTTGCCGAGTACACGGTTTTTCCTCTCAGTGATCCCTTTCGTGTTGTTATTGATGTCCTGGGAACTACACGCGTGGTCCCGCACGAGGAACCGTCCAATGTGTCGAAGAAACCGACTCAACAGCAACCTCGGTCTTTCAAAATGGTGATCGATGCTGGCCATGGGGGTGAAGACCCAGGAGCAATAGGGCCAACAGGGCTCAAGGAGAAAGATGTCGTCTTGAAACTTGCCAAGAAGGTGAGGGATAAGGTCAGGAAAACGTTGGGGTGGGAGGTTGTTATGACCCGCGAGGATGACCGTTTCATCCCGTTGGATGAGAGGACAGGCATCGCCAATTCAGAAAATGCATCCCTTTTTCTTTCTATTCATGCCAATGCCTGTACGGACAGAAAAGTTTCTGGAATACAGAGCTTTGTCCTTGGCACTACCACTGATAAGGATGCCTTGCGATTGGCAGCGAAAGAGAATAATATCTCGCCCAAGCAGGTAAGCGATCTGCAGGTTATCCTCGCAGACCTCAAGCTTAATGATCCTCACAAGGTAATTCCCTCAAGTATTCTGGCCGATAGCATTCAAAAGACTTTGGTGACAAGCCTGCTCAAGCACTATAAACAGGTAAGAGATCTCGGAGTTAAACAGGCGCCCTTTGTCGTGCTCATTGGGGCTGAAATGCCTTCAATTTTAGTCGAGGTTTCTTTTATCAGTAACCCCGTCGAGGAAAAGCGGTTGCGGGACCCCCGCTACCTTGAGGCATTAGCAGACGCCATCGTAGCTGGACTGAAAAAATATGCTCAAAATACCTCGGTGTTAAACAATCAACTTTCAGTACCTGTTTCCAAGGCCTTTAACTCCAATTGAAGCCTCCGTTCCCCCTGCCATTCATTTATCCTCGGATGAAAGGCTATGGTTACTTTGGAGGTGAGCTGTTGACTTTGATCCCCCATGCCAAAGCCGATAGCTTCATAGGTCCTTGTGTTCTCTCTAATCATGAACTTTAACGTGTTCCTTCCCATGGTCCTAATATCTTGGATCGGAAGCTTCTCTCTCGTAGAAAAAATGGGCTTTGGATTTGAGGGACCATAGGGAGGAAATCGGGAGAGATAGTTTAAGAGTTCAGGAGTTATCTCTCCCAAATCGACTTCTGCATCGACAAGAATAGTCGGAGTAAAATCTTCATCTCCCATTTGTTTTGCAACAACCTCTTCGAATGCATTGCGAAAAGCATTGATCATATCGCGGCTGATCGTCAAGCCGGCAGCGTATTTGTGACCGCCAAAACCCACGAGGTGATTTTCACATGCTTGAAGACCTTCGTATATATGGAATCCTGCGATGCTTCGCGCCGATCCCTTGCCTTCATCGCCATCCAAAGCGACCAAGATCGTCGGACGCCAAAACTCCTCAGCAATTCTGGAGGCAACGATCCCGATAACACCAGGGTGCCATTCGTCTGAACTCAATATAATGCTGTGCCGATCTAAAAGGCCATCGCGACCCATAATCTCTTTCGCTTCTTGATATATTCTCTCTTCAATGCCTTGACGTTCCCGGTTGGCCTGATCAAGCTCTGCGGCAATACGGTAAGCTCGTTCGCTATCTTGTGTAAGGAGAAGCTCAACGCCCATTTGGGCGCTGGCAATACGACCTCCTGCATTGAGGCGGGGTGCCAGACGAAAGCCCACATGTCCTGTAGAAATCTCTTCTTTTCCTATGCCGCTCACCTCTTTGAGTGCCACAATGCCCGGACGAATACTGTCCTCCAATTCCTTGAGTCCATGCTTCACGAACACTCTGTTCACATCTATCAGGGGGACGATATCCGCTATCGTTCCTAAAGCGACCAGATCCAGATAGCGATGGAGGTTCGGTTCTGTGTTGTTGTGCCAGAAACCGGCATCTCTGAGCCTCCTGCGCAACGCTATTACGAGATGGAAGGCCACACCCACCCCAGCCAGTCCCTTGAAAGGAAAATGGCAATCCGGTTGAAGGGGATCGAGTACGGCATAGGCAGGAGAGGGTAGGGGAGGTGGCTCATGATGATCTACAACGATGGTATCAATTCCCAATTGCTGCGCTAGTTCTATCTCCTCTCGGTCGCTCACGCCACAGTCTACCGTGATTAAGAGGCTTGTTCCTTGGGCGGCTATTTTCTTCAGCGCGTCCGCGTTGAGACCATAGCCTTCTTTCAATCGGTGGGGTATGTAATAAGAAGTTTGAGCACCTAAGGAGCATAGAAAATCCATCAAAAGGGTACAGGCAGTGATACCATCGACATCATAGTCTCCGTAGATCGTGATTTTATCCCTATTTTTCAAGGCTTGTACTACCCTGTCAACTGCCTTGTCCATATCTTTCATAAGGAATGGATCATGAAGATGCTGAAGCAAGGGGGAAAGAAACCTCTCACCTTCCTGACTATCTGTAATCCCTCGTTTGATAAGGAGTTGGGCAACTAAAGGTGGGATATCAAGTTTTTTGCTCAGCGCGTCTCTCAATTCAGGGGGACAGCGGAATATATCCCACCGTGCAGTCACTGCTTGAGGCTCCCGATTACTTCATTAATATTGTTAATACCTCTCTGGTTAAGAAAAGACTCCAATCCTTCAATGATCTCCAGCATAGTTCTCGGATTAGAGAAATTGGCAGTCCCTACCTGAACGGCCGTGGCCCCAACAACCAAAAATTCCAAGGCATCCCGGTAATTCATGATTCCTCCAACCCCCATGATAGGAACCTTCACTGTTGAAGCCGCCTCCCAAACTGCCTTGAGAGCAATGGGCTTAATAGCTGGCCCGGAGAGCCCTCCGGTAATCCCTCCTAAGATTGGCTTCATAAGGTCCAGGTCTACGGCCATAGCTGGGACTGTATTGATCAGTGTAATTGCGTGTGCCCCTTCTCCTTCCGCAGCTATGACGATTTCTTTGATATTTGATACTTGAGAAGATAGTTTAATAATTAATGGCAAATGAGTTGATTTTTTTAATACTTTTGTTATGTTAGCCACTGACTGAGCATTGCTGCCAAAATGGATTCCGCCCTCCTTGATATTTGGACATGAGAGGTTCGCCTCGAGAGCAGCTACCCCTTCAAGAGCGCTCAGCTTTTGAGCAACCTCGACGTATTCATGACTGGTATGACCGAAAAAATTTACTATGATTGGCGTTCCACATTGGCGTAAAAATGGCAATTTCTCTTGTGCGAATATCTCGAACCCTACATTGTGCAGCCCGATGGAGTTCAACATTCCTCCCTGCGTTTCCCAAATCCGGGGAGGAGGGTTACCATGTTGGGGTGCGAGAGAAATCCCTTTTGTTACGATGGCCCCCAATTGGCTGAGATCAATGAGAGGGGCGTATTCCTCACCATAACCGAACGTACCGGCGGCAGGCATCACCGGGTTTTGTAGTTCCAATGCTCCTATGGTAACCTTAAGAACCGACATCGTTTCTCCACGTGATATCGGTGGCATCAAAAATCGGCCCATCACAACACACTCGTTTATATCCAGCCGTGGTATGCACGACGCAACTCAGACAGGCTCCCACTCCACATGCCATCCATCGTTCAATCGATATCCAACAGCGTATATTTCGCTCATCGGCGTAGTCAGATACGCTTTGTAACATTGGCTCTGGACCGCACGCGTAGATTGCCGTCTTGGCCTCTCCTTTCTCTTCTTCATGCTTTAAAAGTTGCGTCACAAATCCCTTTTCCCCTTCTCCGGTCCCATCCTCCGTGGTTATGTTAATCCCTATATCTCCCACATCGCGCAGTGCAGGTAAGCAGACGAGGTCATCATGGGACTTCGCGCCATAGAGAACGGAGAGGGACGCATGAGCTGCTTGCAGGCTCACGATCAAGGGGAACAGAGGGGCAATACCCATCCCACCAGCGATAATAATAGCCTGATACCCCGATGGTAGGTCCGGAAAACCCTTACCCATGGGGGCCAATATCCTTATTGGTGAACCAATTGATAGATTGGCTAACTGCGCTGTTCCTCTTCCCACAATTTTAAAAAGAAAATCCAACCATGAACCCCTTTCTCCTTGCTCAAAGTTGTGTATGGAGAAGGGACGAGGCAATATCATTCCGCCGCCATGTGCTATGCTCAGCATGGCAAATTGTCCAGGTGTAATAGGGCCAATAGGTTGTGGAAGGGCAATTCTGAGACGATGATACAGAAATCCCATTCTTTTGTTGGCTATTATTTCACCCTTAAGGTAGGCGGGATTGCTCATCGCCCTTTTTTTCATATGCTCGATCTCCGTAGAAAAGCCTCATGATGAGAGCATCTTCACCGGTGTCGGCATAATAGTTACGTCGTACTCGCCATGAGGCAAACCCAACCTTCTGGTAGAGGTCGATAGCAGCCTGATTACCCCTTCTGACCTCCAAAAGATATACTATACCACCTTTTTTATAAGCAACATCCAATGAAAAGTGGAGGAGGGAATGGGCAATGCCGAGCCTGCGGTAAGCGGGGTGGGTAGCTAAATTTAAGATGTGAACTTCCTCTAAAAGGAGCCAAAAGATAATATAGCATATGACCAACTCACCCCTTGTTTCCGATGTGGTTACAACAAAAGGGTATGAAAGGGGAGCGTTCATCTTGTCAAAAAACATACGTTTGGTCCACGGAGTGAGAAATGACGCCCTTTCGATCTCTAAGACTTGTTCTATATGCTCCTTTGTCATTTCTTGTATCTTCCATCGCACTGTCAGGCACCTTCCCGATTGGCCTCTTTTATGTCCTTTAAAAGAGATTTTACTCTTTCTTTAAATATTTCATCGTCAGAGATTTCTATGGCTTTTCTATAAGCCTCTTTCGCTTTCTTGTCATCATGTAAGAGGTGGTTGATATTTCCGATTTCGAAATAGGCCAGGGCAGTAAATGCATCCTTTGCGTTTGACTGTTCAACAATGACTTTTTGATACGCTTCCCACGCCTTATGATACTCTTTACGATTGAAATATATCTCTCCTTGCAAGCACAGGGCGTTTTTAGCTACGGTGCTATCTAATGAGCGTGCAGCGATTTTGAGGTAATTGAGAGCTGACTCATACTTTTTCTCCGCTGCTTTGCGGAAACCTAGTGTGAGGGCTATTTCTTGGGATAACGCATGATACGAGTACTTTTTATCCAGCATTTCAAAGTATCTCTCAGCTCCTCTCATATCCTCTTTGTTAAACAAGAAGGCTATCATCCTGTATATGGACCACGGATACCACGATGATCTTTTATGCTCTTTGATGATTGTTTGGTAGGCCCTGCGTGCTTCTGATATATTGCCCAATGCACGATATGATTCTCCTTGAACCCACAGGGCTTCGTCCATGGTGTGAAAATTTGGAAATTCCAACTGTAAGAGATCTATGTTGACGAGACTTTCCTTAAACTTTTCTTCAAGAAAGGAACACATGGCTATGGTAAAAAGGGCCTCTTGCCGATACGGAGCAGTATTGAGAAGATTAAACCAGTACGGCATGCCCTCTTGGCAATTTTCCTCGTTGGTATTGAGCTCAGCAATCGTATACTGTGCTAATTCTTTATTGCGTCCTCCATAGGATAGTTCGATTATTTCATACGTTATCTCCTTAACCCGCTCAAAATCTCCTCGATTGAGGTAAGACCACGCCATGTTCAAAAGGATTTGTACCCTCATGGTATCCTGGGGAAAACGGCTGAGAAATTCTTTGAAAACCTCTATGGCCTCTTGATATCTATCAAGGTCAATATATATTTGTCCGGTTAACGATAAGATGTGCGGGAGCAACGTGGTATGAGAAAAACCTTTTTTCAATACCAATAACCCTTTCAATGCCTCTTCTTTTCTTCCCATCATGTACAGGCATAGGCTCTCTCCATAAAGCGCATTGTGGGTAAAAGAGGACTGCGGGAAAAGGTCAAGATGAGAGCGAAAAACTGCTGCGCCCTTCCTATATTTTTTCAACTTGAGATGAGTTTCTCCCAGCCAATACAGGACCTCTTCGAGAAGACCTTCGTTATCGTCGCTATCTACTACCTCCTCAAAAAAATCCTCGCTCTCCTTATATCTGTGCTGTTCGAAAAGGGTAAGGCCTAACCAAAACTGGGTGTTACATAACAGGGTAGGGCTTATGTTCTGGTCCTGGAGGGCCTTCCTGAGGTACAGCTCCGCCCTTCTGTATTGCCCCTCGTGAAACGAAATCTTTCCGAGCAAAAAGAGAGAAAAATGATACCAGTAACTTTGGGGATACTGTGTGACAATAGTTAAGAGGCTGCTTTGCGCACTCGTTGCATCATCTAAGTGCTCGCAGGAACGTCCCAGCCAGAAATACGCTGCATCCCGTGCTGGAAAGTCCGGGTACACCGTGAGCAACGTGATGAATGTTTCTTTGGCTTCAGCAAACTTTTCCTGTTCATACAGCGCTTTTGCCAACAGATACGTAACTTGTGAGTAGTTGGGATCTTGGGGATATGCCTTCAAAAACTCACGCAACTGGGCCTCAGCAACCTGATAAAAGCCATCGTTAAAGGCCCCAGTTCCCACCAGTATAAGCTCTTGAGGAGATGATCCAGAAGAGGGGAGGGGGGTAAGGAGAACAAAGCAGAGTACTATTAATACTATATGCTTCAGATGGCCTCTTGCTTTTCCGCCCATGGAACACCTTTCAATATCTTTTGTATCTTGAAAAGGTCTTTTTTGGTATTGACATTCGTAAAAGAGATAAGCGTTGGGTCGATCTTTTTGATCTCTTCTTCTCCGCAATAGTGAACCTGCACCTCAGGGAGTAACTTTAAAATCTGAAACTCACCTCTCTCTAAAAGCATTTTAATGGGTTCAATACACCGTTTTGAGTAGATTGCATGAAGTGGCTCGAATCCCGCTCTGGTCTTGGGAATGACGACATCGTTATGAAGCCTCTTTTCGATGAGATAGGCGATAAGCTCTGGTTTAAGGAATGGCATGTCGCAGGCAACGCAAAAGCTGTAATCATTGCTCGCTCGCTTGAGTCCCGTATAGAGGCCGCCTAAGGAACCAGCTCCGGGTATCTCATCTCCAACAACAGGTGTTTGGTAGTCGATGAATTGCTGCGGTTGATTGGTTACAATGATAATTTCTTTGAACAGTTCCTGACACTTACCGTATACATAGTCGAGAAGGCGGATGCCTTCAATCTGTATGAGGGCCTTATCCTGGCCCATGCGGCGGCTTGCACCCCCTGCAAGGATAATACACGTAACATCACTTCGCATAGTATTTAAATACCACGATTTTTCAGTCTAATCAAGAAGGTACTGCGAGTTGACAACCGTGATCAGTTACCCTAAAATTCAGCTCAAACAGATATATATCAAAAAATGTTTTAAACTTAATGAGTTTTGTATATTATCACTCTAATA
>CAYWLI010000031.1:0-18733 GCA_964459135.1 uncultured Thermodesulfobacteriota bacterium
ATGGCTCGGGTTATCCCCAGGGGCTTAGGGGGGAAGAGATCATGCTGGAGGCGAAGATATTGGCGGTGGCTGATGTGGTGGAGGGCATGGCTTCTCACCGCCCCTACCGACCGGCCCTCGGCATAGAAGTCGCGTTAGAAGAGATCGCAAAGAATCAGGGCATCCTCTATGATCCTGCAATAGTGGATGTCTGTCAACGGCTTTTTACTGAGAAAGGGTTTAAGTTCGAGTAAGAGATCCGGAAGTTCATTCACCGCTTTTCGCTAACTATCAGGCCCCTTCCCATCGGTAGAAAATTTTTCCCAGCCTTACACGAAGGAATACGTTCACCTTTTCCGATTCCTGATCTATGAGAATATCCTTATGATCAATACCGCACTCTTGAGCGAGAGAAGCCAATCTTTCTGCACCGCGATGATACAAATGCCAATCACCCATAATTTCCATATAATCTCGCGTCGGATTGTTCTCAAAGAAGTTTCTGATATCTAAATTCCTGATTGATAAGAAAGATCCATCGGATGGAAACGGAGCATGTCCTGTGGACGTGACTGTCACGGAATGCCCTCAGCGCAAGAGCGTGCGTCTCCCGTTATATCGGTCGGTGTCATAGTATGTCTCGACGTCAACGGTATGGATTTTCCCGATCGCCTCTTCCAGAGGGACTGCTGTTATCTTGCCATTCCGGTAGCTTACCATTGTGCCGAATTCTCCTTTGACGATCAGATCGACCGCCGAGATCCCGAAGTAGCGCCCCATACGACGATCATACGCACAGGGTGTTCCACCCCGTTGGAGGTGGCTCAGGCTAATGGATCTCGTTTCCAGACCGGTTCCGCGCTCTATCTCGTTAGCCAAGAATTCTCCCACTCCGCCCAGTAAGACGTGTCCGAAGCTATCCTGCCCCTGTTTCCTGACAAATTCTTTGCCTCCCTTCGGCTTTGCCCCTTCGGATAAGACCACAATATCGTACCGTGCCCCTTTTGCGCGCCCCTCCAACAAGAGCTCATTGATGCGATCAATCTCAAAATCATATTCAGGGATGAGGATGATATAGGCCCCACTGGACTCTCCGCCCTCAAGGGCCAGCCATCCGGAGTGACGCCCCATGGTCTCTACCACGAAGATCCTCCTGTGTGATCCGGCCGTCGTCCTCAGGCGGTCGATCTCTTCGGTGATTACCTGCACAGCCGACTCGAATCCGAGCGTGTAGTCTGTTCCTTCCAGATCCTTGTCGATTGTCTTGGGGATGCCGACGACCTTCATGCCCATGGTGGAGAGCTGATGCGCCACCCCCAGTGTATCCTCACCACCGATGGCGACGAGACAATCGATGTTGAGAAGCTTCAGATTGTCGATCAGTTGCGCACTGCGTTCGTCTTTGGTGTTGAACGGATTGAATCGGGATGTCCCCAAATTGGTGCCTCCGTAACGGTCCCAAGTCCGAACGCTTTCCTCATTGAGCGGGACGATATATTGTCTGACATCTTCTTCTGATCGGGCGTCAATAGCGGCGATTCCCTTCCACCCTTCGCGGATTCCAACGACTTCAAAGGTATCTTGTCTTTCCTTGCTGAGCCTGCTGTCCAGGGCCGTTTTTACCACCCATTTGATGGCTGAATTCAGGCCGGGGCAGTCACCGCCACCGGTCAAGATACCTATCTTGATGCTCATCGTTTCCCTCCCTTGGTCTTAATGGGCGTTATAGTGCTTCAGGGCTTGTTCCAGGTTTGCCCCTTCAATAGTAATTGCATATATGGCATTACACATCCTGATTGCCTCGTCAAGGGACTTCTGATGGATGTTTCGTCCCGTGGCGTTGCCGGCAGCCCCGCTCACGTAGATCTGATCGTGCAACGTCTGGAGAAACTGCTTCACATCCACGCTCGAACCTCCGGCGCAGACCACCTTGGTCCGCCCGGCAGCCCTGACGGCCTCTTTAAAGATCTCCTTCGATTCGAACCCTTCTTTTTTGGGATAGTTTACCTTCACGAAGTCAGCCCCGAGCGCTGCGGCTGCGCCGGCGGCACCGGCAATCAGGTGCGGGTCTTTTTCGTCCTTTACCGCCTTGCCGCGGGGATAGATCCATAAGACGGTGATCAATCCGTGCTGATGGGCGGCAAAGACAATCTCTGCTGCCTGATGCAGCATAACCGCTTCATACTCGCTCCCCAGATAGATCGTGTACCCCATCCCTACGATATTCAGCGAGCTGCTTTTTTGAAATGCCGCCACCTGTTCGAGATCGAACCACTGTTGACTCAGGGGGTCTTGCTGGGCGGTCTTGACGAGGTGCGTCTTGGAGTTCAATTTGACGAGATAGCGCACCTCGGGGTAATCCAAGCCGTAGCGGGCAATCAGACCAAGCTGGGTCGCAAAGACGCCGATCTTCCCCCGGCTGGCAATCCTAAAGAGGTGCTCCGGGTCATTGTCATCCGGGTGGATCCCTTCTCCATAAAAGTCATCATGTAAGTGTTCCACCTTTTGATCGCCCGCAAAGAGCATCAACCTGCCGCTCTCCCGCGTCGAGGCGAGGTAATTGTCCGTGTACTGCTTCTGCATTACCTGCGGAACGTCACAGGGGACCATAATATCATCTTTGGTAATGGCCATCGTAATACCCTCCTTACTTTCACCTACTGTGAAGTTTTTATCCCTTCGGGTTACATGCCTTGATGCATACTCCGCAGATGTATTGACCGATGTTGTACTTGTTTCGAAACTCCTTGAGTTTCTCAAAGCAACCCAGGTGATCGAACTCCTCAACCCGCTCCTTGATGGCACCGGCTGGGCAGAGGGGGATGCATTGGCGGCACTCGCCGCACGATCCCTTCAGCGGCTTATCTGTCTGCAAAGGGAGACCAGTGAGGATGGAGACCAGCCTGATCCTGGCCCCGTACTCCGGATGGACGATAAGGTTGTTTCTGCCGAGCCATCCTAACCCTGCTCCCTGCGCCAATCCCTTATGGGAGAGGTGTCCTTTTTGGCCATCCCAATCCACGATCTGAGAAGCGGCGATGGGAAGGGCCTTGCCCCCCATGTGTTGGATCAAGGCAGCCACGTGAAAGGCTATTCTATCGAGGATGTAATTGGCCTGGCGGTAGTGGTGTAGGTAGAGGAGGGTAGGGTGATCATCAATCCCCTCCAACACGGCATCCGAGAGCCGTATCCCGATGGAGATCCCGAAGGGGAGTTCATTCAAGGTATTGTCACCCAGGCCGTAGGTTGCAAGCCGAGTCTGAGAGAGATCCGCTACCCCGAAGAGGTCCCCTCCCCACCTGTGACTCTCTTCTTTGATCCTGTTGTAGTGGATCTCTTTCGGTTCCATCCCCCTATACGGCCCCCATCCGCTTGAGCTGGACCATCAGGATGGAGATGGCAGCCGGGGTGACCCCCGATATCCTGGTGGCCTGCCCCAGAGTCATGGGTCTGATAATCGAGAGTTTTTCCTTGATTTCATTGGAGAGGCCAGGGGTGTCTTGGTAGCTCATATCCTCAGGGATGCGTACTTGCTCCATCCGTTTAAACCGTTCCACTAATTCCTCTTGTTTCTTAATATAGCCTGCGTACTTGACTTCCAGCTCCACCTGTTCGGCCACTTCCAAAGAGACGGAATCGGAAGAGGGATCAAAGGCCTTGAGGTCTTGATAGGTGAGCTCGGGCCTACGCAAAAGCTCCTCCAGGGTGGTGACGTTCTTGATGGGGGTACTCCCCAGCTCCCGCAGTTTGTCGTTGATCCCCGAGATCGGCCTGAGCTTGATTCCCTTGAGCCGATCGAGCTCATGGGTGATGGCTTCCTTTTTCTTGCTGAAGGCATTATAGGTTTCATCGTCCACCAGGCCAAGGCGGTGGCCTCTATCCATAAGGCGCAGGTCGGCGTTGTCCTCGCGCAAGATGAGCCGATATTCGGCCCGGGAGGTGAACATGCGATAGGGTTCCTGTGTCCCCTTGGTGACGAGATCGTCGATAAGGACCCCGATATACGCTTCGGAGCGATCGAGGGTAAAGGGTTCCTCCCCCTTGACCTTCAGGGCGGCGTTAATCCCTGCTATAATCCCTTGGGCGGCCGCCTCTTCGTATCCGGAGGTCCCATTGATCTGTCCTACATGATAGAGCCCCTCCACCAGTTTGGTCTCAAGAGTGGGTTTGAGCTGGACCGGATCCACATAGTCGTACTCAATGCCGTAGCCCGGGCGCATGATCTCCACCCCTTCCAACCCCTCGATGCTGCGCAACATCTTCAGCTGGATGTCCAGGGGGAGACTGGTGGCGAGGCCGTTGGGATAGTATTCAGTGGTTCGCAACCCCTCGGGCTCAAGAAAGACTTGGTGTCTCTCTTTATCGGGAAACTTGACTACCTTGTCCTCCACCGAGGGGCAATACCTTGCCCCGGTCCCCTCGATCACCCCGGTGAAGAGGGGGGAGCGATCGAGCCCGCTGAGGATGATCTTATGCGTACGCGGATTGGTATAGGTGATGTAGCAGGGGAGGAGTTCCGTAGGAAGCTCCCCGCTTGAGAAGGAAAAGGGGCGAGGTGGATTATCGCTCTCTTGTTTTTCAAGGTGGGAGAAGGCGATAGTCTTGCCGTCCAGCCGGGGGGTGGTGCCGGTCTTGAGCCTCCCCATATCGAAGCCGATCTCCCGCAGGCTTTCCGAGAGCCGTACGGAGGGGAGCTCCCCCATCCTGCCGGCTGGGAAGTGGGTGAGGCCGATGTGGATCAGGCCGTTGAGGAAGGTGCCTGGAGCGATGATGGCCGTCTGGGCATTAAAGATCTCACGAATGCTCGTCGCCACGCCCTCGACCATGCCGTCCTTCACCAGGATTCGATCCACCAGGGCCTGCTTTACCTCCAGCTGGGGCTGGTTTTCGAGGATATGGGTTATCCGCAAGCGGTAGGCCTGACGGTCGGACTGGGCCCGGGAGGACTGCACTGCTGGTCCCTTCTTGGTGTTCAACCGCCGGAACTGGATGGCCGTGGCATCGGTGTTCTTGGCCATCTCCCCGCCCAGGGCATCGATCTCCTTGACCAATTGCCCCTTGGCCAGCCCTCCGATGGCCGGGTTGCAGGACATAAGGCCGATGGTGTCGATGTTGATGGTGAGCAGGAGGGTCTGACACCCGAGCCTGGCAGCGGCCAGGGCCGCCTCACAACCCGCATGCCCTCCACCCACGACGATTACATCGTATTGTTTTGGATGGATTATCATTTTTTGAACGCCAATCTTTTTAGTCTAGCATCTTTCCCTTCATCCTAAAAGTAGCAAAAACATGAGAAAAGGGTAAAATATAGTTGAGCATTCGGGAAGATGCTATATCACCTCTTGGCAGATCTGGTCTTCGTAGTGCACCTTGCCTTCATCATCTTTGTGATCGTGGGGGCCTTTCTGGCGTGGCGGTGGCATTGGGTGGCTATCCCTCATCTTGCCGCGGTCATCTGGGGGCTGGCTATTGAATTCCTGAACGCCCCCTGCCCTCTGAACCCCCTCGAACAGATGCTTTTGCTCAGGGTAGGGGAGGAGGCGTACAGGGGTGGGTTTGTGGATCACTATATCGTTCCCCTCATCTATCCTGATGCCCCCTCCGATTTTTTTCTCAAGGCAGGAATCTTTCTTGTGGTAATCAACCTGATACTGTATGGAGTACTGATCGTTCGTATCCGGATAAAGCGTTCCACCTAAGCTTGTAATGCTACAAGAATGCAAAGCTCAGGCACCTCCCATAGCCGTCACGGGAGCCATGGTGGCTATGAGGATGGGTATTACTCCTTGGTCAGCTTATATTTCTTAATTTTGTTGTAGAGGGTAACGCGATCGATCCCCAATTTCTCGGCGGATTTTTGGATATTCCAATTATTTTCTTTTAGGATTTTTTCTATATGTTTTTTTTCAACTGCCTTAATGGTTTTGTCATCTGATGCCGTCCCCTTTTTCTTTATGACCTGAGGGGACAGGTGCAGGTCCTCTGCCTTGATCAAGGTTCCCTTAGTGATGACCATGACGCGTTCTATAACATTCTCCAACTCCCGCACATTCCCCGGCCAGTCGTATTCTATTAAGCGTTCGAGCGCCTCTTCAGCAATCCGTTCGATCTTTCCTCCCATCTCAATGTTAAACTTCTCAATGAAGTGATGGGCCAAGAGGGGGATATCTTCCTTGTGTTCCCTGAGCGGAGGGAGCTCTATAGCGATGACATTCAGGCGGTAGTAGAGATCGTCCCTGAATTTCCCCTCATCCACAGCCTTTTTTAGGTCACGGTTGGTAGCGGCGATGATGCGAACATCGACCGTGATCGATTTTGTTCCCCCCACCCGCGTAAATTCCTTTTCCTGAAGGACCCGTAGGAGGCTGAGCTGCAACTTGGGGCTAATGTCTCCGATCTCATCAAGGAATATGGTGCCGCCGTCGGCAAGCTCAAATTTTCCCTTCTTCTGTGCTATGGCGTCGGTAAAGGCACCCTTTTCGTGACCGAATAGTTCACTCTCGAGCAAGGTCTCGGTGAGGGCAACGCACGAGACGGGGATAAATGATCCGGCAGCCCGTAAGCTTTCATTGTGGATTGCCCGTGCGAGGAGTTCCTTCCCCGTTCCGCTTTCGCCGAGGATTAATATGTTGGAATTGCTCTTGGCAATGGTATGGGCCAAGTCGAAGACCTTCTGCATCTTGCTGCTCTTGCTTATGAGATCGTGAAATTGATACTGCTTTTGCAATTCTTTGCGAAGATAGGATATTTCCTTAATTAAACTTTGGCTCTCTACCAACCTTTTGATCAGTAAAGACAACTCCTCGGGATTAAAGGGTTTGACCAGGTAGTCATACGCCCCTGTCTTCATGGCCTGCACGGCCGTATTGACCGTAGCAAAGGCGGTGATGATGACAACCTGCGTCTCAGGGTGTATCTCTTTGATCTTTTGCATCAACTGCAGACCATCCATCTTGGGCATCTTGAGGTCAACGAGGGCGATGTCCCAAGATCGATCCTTGAACTTCTCCAAGGCCTTAAATCCGTCCTCTGCGGCCTCTACTTGGTATCCATCCTCCCGCAGCCAATCGAGCAGGGATTCTCGCACGATCTCTTCATCATCGACAACCAATATGTGTACCTTTTCTCTCATTGTTTTGACCCCGAAGTTTTTTTGTATGAGGCCTGCTTTTTACTGGTTTTTTTGCTTTTCATCCCTTCCCCAGGAGGATGGTTCGTTTCGGTTGCCATTGCCTCCACGGGCAACTTGATGGCAATGGTGGTTCCCTCTCCCCCCTGACTCTTGACCTGGATCGTACCGTGGTGGGAGCTGATAATGCCATATACCACCGATAGTCCCAACCCTGTTCCTTGCTCTTTGGAGGTAAAGAAGGGGTCGAAGATCTTGGAGAGATCCTTCTCATCGATTCCCACCCCATTGTCCGCAATCTCCACCTGGACTGCCTTTTTTCGCTTGTCTGAAAACGTAGTGGTGATGGTTAAGATACCTCCATTGTTCATGGCCTCGCAGGAGTTGAGGATGATGTTGAGGAAGACCTGTCTCAACTGTGTGGCATCGGCCATAATAGGGGGGAGTTGGCCGTATTTTTTATCCACCGTGATTTCTTGTAGTGCAATCTGATTGGACAGGAGGGAGAAGGCCTCTTCTAAAACCTCATTGATATCCACATCAGGCTTCAATGAAGGTTCCCGCTGACGGGCAAAGTCAAGGAGGTTTCTCACAATGGTACTACATCGCTCCGTCTCCCTTTCCATGATCGCCAGATAGGAGCGAAATTTAGGAATTTCTTGCTTCTTGAAGGTACCATCGACGAGCTTTCTCTCGATCAACTTGGTATAGGTCAGGATGCCGTTCAGGGGGTTGTTTATCTCATGGGCGATGGTGGCGGACAACTTCCCGATGGATGCCAGTTTTTCCGACTGCAAGAGCTGATATTGGGTCTCCTTGAGTCTCTGGGTCATGGTGTTGAAGGATTTGGCCAGTTGCCCGATCTCGTCCTCGGAGCGAGCGGGGATGGCATGGGTAAAATCTCCTGCCGCTACCCTTGTTGTTCCCTCAGCGAGTTCTCTGACCGGTCGATAGACCGCTTTTTGGATAAACAGGACGATGATGGCGGAGACCGTCAGAATGGTGATGCCCATGAGCAGTATAGTTGTGCCCCTGATAGCCTGTATCCTCTTATCGGTAGCGTCAAGTGAAAGCGCAATATCGAGTACCCCGAGAACCTTCTGCGCGCGGGGATGGACGTGGCAGGCGGCATTATAGCAATCGGGTTCGTTGTAAATAGGATTTATTATCCCCAGTATGCGGTATTTATCGGTCCTAAAGATCCTGCTCCTCTCGGGAATGGCCAGCCTCTCTAAAGGTTCCTTCTCGGAGTGGCAGGCATAGCAGGCCTCGGCATGCTTATCCACCATCTGCCCCGTCTCTTCCTTATCGGAGGAGAACATGATAGCCCCCTCTTTGTTGAAAATTCTTATCTTTTCAATCTCCTCCTGTGTGCCAATAGTCTCGATGGAGTTGTAGAGGGCTTCCCGATAATTGTGCAGCATATCGAACCTCAGGCCCCTTGTGAGGGTGCCGCTCAATTGTTTGGCCCCCAAGATGGCTTCATCGAGGAGGTGTCTCCGTTGGGTATTTAAGTTAACATAGTTGAAGATGCCTATTACAATGACGGTGATTGCCACTACCCAAAAGATGAGCTTAACACTCAGTTTTCGATACGGCATCTGATATCCCTTGGGGATAAAATATCATAGTATTCCACCAAAGTCCACGGCATGGACAACGAGTGCGTACTCGGGTATGCTCCTGCAGTGCATCCCCGATGCATCCCCAACAAATGGGATGTCAAAGCATTATCACAACCCATTCTGTTCTTCTCCTCAGGAAAAGGAGCTTGTACTGAAAGCTTGCTTTCTCGCGCTGCCCAGGGAGAGGGATATATCTTTTCACGTAAGGCACGTGATAAACATCGTTGAAAGGATTAACGAGGGATGAAAGGTTTTGATCTCTATTGGGTACCCTCCTTTTCATGACAATCGGTGCATCCTACCGGACCGCTCTCCATTTCCTGGTGGCAACCCATGCACTGACGATGGTATGCGCCTTTAAGCCCTATACTTGGTCCCCTCTGAACACCAGAATAGTGATAGACGGTGATAGCCTCATGGCATTCCCCACATGCAGGGGTAGAGCCCTCCGCGCTATGGTGGTGGCAGCTTGAACAATCTCCGGCCATTTCAGCATGATAACCGTGTGGAAATTCAACCGGTCCGTATTGTTTTGTTAAGATATCCAACGTGAGGGTCTCCGGTGTGTCCGTAGGGTATGCCAGGGCAATGAACAAGAAGATACTCACAAACGCAATAGAAACTAAGGTCAGTCTCATCATCGCTTTTACCTCCTTGAGCACGAGTGACTTTTTTACCTTTGGCTAAGATATCTCGATATCAACAACCTTTTATGCCTGTTCCTCTGCTTCCCTCTCTTGTTCAGCGGTCCAAGCAGGGGGCTTCCGGTATACCGCCATCCTATGGACGATCCACCTGAACGCCCAAATATGCGCAAAGACAATGGTGAGGGCCATAACAATCTCCTGCCACGAAGGGATATATCGATCGCTCAACGGCACATACCACTTGTAGGCAATGAAGACATAATTAATTCTGTTGATGATAATCCCGGCCATGGCGAGGATTGCAGCTACACGGATCATCTTGATATTTCTATTTCTGAACCCTTGTAAGAAAAGGATACAGGGGATCAAGGTAAGTCCCACCACCTCCGTGAGATACCAGTACCCCATGGGAGTAGCGACCAAGGACCAGTTGGCTCCATGTATCAAGATGAGGGCCTTAAGGAAAAGGTAGACGAACATCACCGCTGCACAGGTCTTGGCGAGTCCAAGCACGATATCGTCGTAGGATCTTCGAAAGTCGTCGGTTAGTTGGTCGCCGAAGACCCGGGTGCTTATGGTCCCTTCAAATATGACCATAGAGAGTCCTGCAAAGACACTGGAGACCAAGAACAGCACCGGGATAAACTCGCTATACCACAGTGGATGGATGTTGGGCCTTGCCATCATAACCAGTGCCCCGAGGCCTGACTGATGGAGGGTTGAGAGCGTGATGCCGAAGATCACCGCTCCGAGGGTGAACGAATGGAGTATCTTCCTGATTCTCTTCAGTCCCAGCCACTCGGCAAAGGCCGGGGAAAATTCGATAAATTCAGCTATCATATAGAGCAAGAAGTGCCATGCCACGAGGAAGAGAACAGAATTGACACCAAATTTATTGCCGATGAGCGGGTTTACAATGTTCCACCAGCGACCTAAATCAAGAAAGATCGCACCGGCATAAAAGACATAGGCGAGGAACCCATTGAGGATTGTCGCCCGTATGATGGGGTGGTATTTTTCAGATCGCAGGATATAGACGACAAAGGTGAGGACATAAGCCCCTCCCGCAAAAGCAACCCCCACCATGACGTTAAAACCGATCCATATCCCCCAGGGGAAGCCGGGTGCCTCGGTGACAACCGAGCCCAATCCGTAGATGAGGCGATAGATCACGAGGATGATCCCGAGGGCCAATATAGGGGCTGAGATTATGTTGAAAGGCGTAAAGATCTTACCCCGTGGCTTTAACTCAGCGATAATGAAAGCTATGAAGTCCGTCAGCGTCCGTGTTCCCTGAGATGCTTTTTCCACCTTCATCGCAGTCTCCTTTATTTCCTTGAGTTATATATCATTTTTAATCCTCTTCCTTCCGTGTCGCACGGTGGATGCCGAGCAGAAAGGCAGGCCACAGGACGAAGATAATAGGTACGGCGTACAGGAATCCCGTGCTCAATTCAGGAAGGGCGGTCGTTCCGAGGTCCGTACGAAAGCCGATCTGTTCGAAGGGCACGGCGGCAAGATACATTACTGATGTACCACCGACCTCGTTTTCTCCGTAAATGTAGTGAACATAGCGGTCAGGATGTTGATAAATCCGTGTCCTGGCCTCCTCGATAAGCTCTCTCCTGGTGCCAAAAAGCAAGGCCTCTGTCGGACAGGCCTCAACACAGGCGGGGATCTCTCCATGTATAAGCCTCTTGTCCCAGCAGAGGAAACACTTGCGAATCCGCGGGGTAGGGCTGTGGTATTCAAGTATCGCCTTATCAAAGGGACACGAAAACGCGCACATCTTACAGCCCATACAATTTGTTTGCCACGTAACAGGTCCCTCTTCCTGCTTTTCCATCGCCTTTACGAGGCAGGCCGCTACACAGGCGGGCTGATTGCAATGCATGCACCGCTTCACGGCAAATACGGTCCCTTTATCCGTTTCATAGCGATTGACGATTGTCCACTGTGTTTCCGTGGTGCGCCGTTCTTGTTCGAAGACGCTCTCGTCCTCAATATCGGGAATAGGCAGATCGTATGTTTCTGCACATGCCAGTTCACAGCTGCGGCACCCTATACACCGGGTGGTGTCGATGAGGATACTGAGAAACTCTTTTTCCCCAGCGATTTCTTGAGCATTGGACCTGCCCGGTACGAGGGCACCCCCACATGTCATTCCTGCCATTCCTATT
Source organism: uncultured Thermodesulfobacteriota bacterium (assembly GCA_964459135.1). Lineage (GTDB taxonomy): Bacteria > Desulfobacterota > B13-G15 > B13-G15 > RBG-16-54-18 > CAYWLI01. The sequence goes on from CAYWLI010000031.1 coordinate 11,561, forward strand.
CCGAGCCTTTTGAGAAATGTCCTCCTATCCATTCATGTCCCTCCTTTGCGGCATCGTCAAAAACAATCAGGATTATCCTTCATCTACTGACAGCTTTTCCTCGGCGGAATCACCACCATCGGACATCGCGAAGAGAGGTGTATCCCCCATCGATGGCGGGTTTCGCCCTCAGCTCACCGTATTCTGTGAACACCTGAAGTTTACCTTGAATAGTTTTTAATAGGGGTAAAAAGGTGATATGCAAGGCGTTGGCAAAGATGATCAGCCCCGCTACCACCCCGGAGCCGATGATCGTTCTTGTGGTAATGATCCCCTCTATGATTGATCCCCCCTTCCTCAAGAAGGTCTGTATTGGTCCTTGGCCCTGTATTGTATGCTATTCTTTCGGTTGAAACAACGTTTTTTTGTGTTATGTTTTATTTTAATCGCTATTCTAAAAATAATTAGGGGGCAAACCCTCACTTTTGGGGGTTGCCCCCATTATTTTAACTCTCATGCTCTGTTATTCCTGTGTCAAGAGAAATTCACTCGCCATCTTATCCCATGCATCAGGAGAAAGGGCCTTGGCAATACCTGATACGGGGAGACCACCATCCTGATACACGACCCCGACCTCACCTCCCATGCGCTCCCGGAGTGTGTCCGCCGTTTTCTCCATCCATGCCGTTGCCAGCTTGCCCGTCAGGAGATTTTTTACGGTCGCACGTTGGTTGTCGGGTTTGACCATCATCAGCCATCCCTTACCGTAAGGATCCTGATTGATGAGCAGGGGGTTTCTCACGATATCTTTATTCACTGCCACGACATCTCCGGTAACAGGGGAGAGCATATCAATCGTCTTTGAGTCAATACCAAGTTTCCACCCCACATCTCCTTGTGCAATTCGCGAACCGATTTTAGGAAGGCTTATCTTGTTGGTGCTTCCCACGAGCCGCTGGGCGAAATCATCTACCCCGACTTTTACTAATTCAGCACCTTGGGGCATAACCCAACTGTGTCCCTGGTGGTAATACAGGCCTTCTGGGATAGAAAACCATTGAGCAACTGACGCCATGGCTCTTCTTACTACTTCAATACCTGCGCGTGCAGGCACCCGCAAAAACCTCCAAAAGGGGACGAGAACCAAGAGAAAACCAATGACCAAGAGATATTCAATTCCTTTGGTAGCGAAGATATCTACGTACGTGAAACCTTCCATTCCACACCTCCTTACTGAGATGGATTATATACCGCTCTCATCATTTGCCGTTTGAGTCACTTGATAGTTATTTCTTTTTCTTACGGGATTTCTTCTTTTTTATACGATCACCACCATCGGCCATGGTGAACCCCAGCCGGGCATCAGGGGCCAGGATATAATCGCGCTGGCCAGCCTTGACCCGCTGCTCACCATAGTGCTTCAGGACCTGGAGACCGCCACTGATGGTTCTTGCGAAGGGGTACACGGTAATGTAGATGGCATAGGCCAAAATGGTTATGCCTAAGACCACCCCTACGCTCACCAATAGAATAGTAGTAATGGTCTCTAACATGGCTCATCCCTCCTTTCGTGCCAAAAAGGTCTTTATTAAAAGATTCCACTGCTTCTTGGTGATGGCGTCAAGAAGATTGCTCGTCAACTCTCCACCATCACCCATCGTTACCCCTATTTCCGTTTCCAGAACATTGTGGAGCCTATCAACCTCATCTTCCAACCACCTGCGAGCATGAGGGGTGGCAAGAAATCCCTCTCCCTGCTCTTCCAGGCGATTTAACTCCCTTGTGCCCGGACGTAATTCCACCAGCCACCCCTCCCCATAGGGATCGGCACTGATCACGGAACTATCTCGGTGAGCCTCCCTATTGACTTCCGTCACGATGCCGGAAAGAGGGGAGGTGATGGCTGCCGTGCCGTGGGCACAACGTATATGCAGCAGGGGTTGGCTGCGCTCGACCCGTTCCTTGCGGCGGGGGAAGGTAATGTTCTCAATATCCCCCAACAACCATTGGCCAAAATCGTCCAACCCCAGTCGCACCTTACCGTTAACCCGCTGCACCCAAAGGTGACATCGGTGATAATAGACCGTATCGTTGAGGAGGAAACCCCGCACCGTGGTCAGATCGTTGGGAGCGACATCCCCTTGGGCGATTTGCCGATACGCAGGGCAATCGATGTAGGACTCGGTGGTGCATGGACACTCCAGCTTGAAGGCGCTGGACGGTATCATCTTTTTAACCGGATAGACCCCGCAAAAAAGGACCTCATCCACTTCCAGATAGGGACAGGTGTGTTTCGTGTTGGAATGACCGGAGACCCGTTCACCCTCTTTTTCACAATAGGAAGGACAGTTCAGGTGTTCCTTTTTCATACAGATGTTGTCCTCGAGATAGAGTCGATCATAGGGGAGCATCTTTCTGAAGGGAGAGGCCTTACAAAAAGCAACCTTTTGATCTTTTAAAAAAGGACATTGCGTTTCCATCGTAAGCCCTCGCTTTTTACTTAACCTCATTAAGAGCATTTTTCGTGCCATAAAAGAAGGCCACTACACATCAAACTAAGTTGTCGAAATTATTGTATTTTTTAAAAAAAGGCGAGTCAGCCGCCTTTTTGCTACTCTGCCATAATGTTAAAATATTCAACATAAATAGTATGTATTTTATAACTAGCTGTTTATAAAGGAATTTTTGTGTTGATTACTTAAACAAGAAGAGTTGTTAATTCAACATCGGCTGGTCTGACTGCTAATCTCGTTTGCTGCCGCGGCGGAGCAATTCCCTACAGCCTTCACAAAAGGAGATCCCTTTGGAATCGACATCGGCGATATTATTGGCTACGGACATGACACATTCCCTGAGGGAACAGTGGACGATACCGAAGGTGTGTCCGAGTTCATGTTTTATTTCCTTGATCAATCTTCTCTTCAGAAGGGCTTGGTTGGGAGGCAGACCGTAAAATTCCTGTTGCAGCCGGGCGGAAGAGACGATCCCCACCTTTCCATCCAGCTGTGCTTCGCCAAAGACAAAGGTTAAGATCGGTATAAAGAGGTCAGAGGAGGTGATGCCGATCATTTTCAGGGCATCGGGGGGGAGTTCATCCAACATCTCCTTCAGGATCTTGGTAGAGTGATACTGTTTGCGCATCGGATTATAGGAGTCCTCAGGATTGATCGTGCTCTGTGAAGTCTTTGTGGGGAACCCAAAATCTTGCGTTATCTGTCCCTCCACTTCCTTGACATCTAGCAATTGTGCCGTTTCTCCGATGAGGAGGATGTATATATATTTACTTTTGGCTTTCTTCATGGTTACTGTGAAAATACCATGGCCTGCGAGGTGGTTCAAGCGTCTTTTGTTCGCCGTGATAATGTTGGCCTAGATTATAAAACGTGCTTACTTTCAATAAAACATATATTCTCTGTCAGGTCATGGTTTGCAAAACGCACCTCCGGAAAGTTTATCTTGACAATGCTGAGATGTTTTGTTACAAAAAGCACAAACTTTGGCGAAGATAATTTATTAAGAAGGAACAGAAATGAGCTTAACAAAGGAAAAGAAGAGGCGAGGGAGCTTTATGAGCCTCTTCTTCACCATTGCACTGGTGATGTTGGTGCCTTGTTCCCTCAGTGCGTGGTCAGAGGTGGCCTTTGCTTTCGAGAATGATGCATGTCTCGAATGCCATGGCTCTCGCGATATCCTCGAGATGAGCGGGGAGGAGAGGATCGAGATGGTCATTCCTGCCCCGGAGAAAGAGGAGGTGTACAAAGGCGAACTTACCCTCTATGTGGACTATGAAAAGTTTCGTTCTACGGTCCACCGTGATCTGAGCTGTATTGATTGCCATAACGATATCGAGGATATTCCCCATAGCCAACGACTGGGGATGGTTGATTGTGCTCAGTGCCATGAAGAGATTGTCGGCCAATATGACAAAAGCAAGCACGCCACAGTCAGCCAGAGGCTCTGCTTTGAATGCCACAACCCCCATGCCACTACTTCCTTTAGGGAGCTATCCCAACAGGAGCGTATGGGGATCTGTCTCCAGTGCCACGGGGAAGATGGACATCGTTGGCTCCCCCAACGAGAGCTCCACTTCCAGTATCTCGAGTGCACGGTCTGCCACTCACCCGAGGCCGCCAAAGGACTCGTCTTCCATCTCACTGCGGAGGGGAAAGATGGGAAGAAATTCAACCTTTCTTATCGACAACTAGAGGAATTTACCCGCGGATATAACGGTGACGTGGCGAAGGCCATTGATCGCGATGGAAACGGTATCGTGGCAGTGCATGAGATCAACAGGTTTATCGCCAAACTGAAAGAGCAGGGGGTACCATCGCCGGGGCTTGAGGAGAAGGTTCTGGTATTACGGCCGTATCATAACTTCACCGATGAGGCTAAGCAAATCAAAGACTGCACGATGTGCCATGTTTCAGGGGCACCCTTTTATTCCCAGGTGATGCTCAGGCTACCCGAGATGAGTGGCGGATGGCGCACCGTCAAGATGGATAAGGAAATTGTTGGCAAGATTCCGTCCATCCCCTCCAAGGATTACTACCTCACAACAGTCCATGGGCAAAGTGGTGTGGAGTGCATCGACTGCCATGCTGATCTGACCATCTTGCGAGCAGGGGAGGAGTTTCAGGTCAAGGAGCTGAAAACACCCGTCTGTGAACATTGCCATGCGGACGTGATGACAGAGTATAATGACAGTCTTCACGCCAAGGTCAGCGATGAAATCTGCTTTGGTTGCCATGATCCCCATTCCAGCGTTCCTTTCAAGGAACTGAACATTGAACAACGCAAGGCCATCTGCACCAAATGTCATGATCCAGAACGGGGACACGACTGGCTGCCTCAAAGAGATCTGCACTTCAAATCTCTGGAATGTACCATGTGTCATGCCCCCCAGGCGGAAAAGGGGATTATCTTTTTCCTCCAGAAGGTGGATAAAGGGGAGAGGGCGGAACGACTTGAATATAGAGATGTGGCCAATCTGTTGAAGATGGAAAAGCCTGACCTGCCGAAGCTTTTGGATAAAGACGGCAATGGATTCTTGAGCGATCGAGAGGTCCTTTCTTTTCTCAATGTATTAAAGGAAAAGGCCCCCCAACAAGCAATAGAACTGGGAGTACGGGTCTTGGTACTCAAACCCTCTCATAACTACACCGATAAAGGGACCACGGCGAAGGATTGTTCCCTCTGCCATTCCTCGAGGGCGGAATTCTATTCAGCATTGATAATGGAAATACCTGAAAGTGGTGGTGGTATAAGGACCCTCCCCATGGACAAAAGCATTTTAGCGGGGATTCACACCATTCCGGTCACCAGTGATTTCTATCTGCTGGGGGAGAGCAGGATTTCTAAGCGGGATATCGCAGACCTCATGTTCGTCGTGAGGAAGATCGGTTATAAATGGTTGGACGTTATAGGGATTTTATTTATCTTAGCCGGCTTGGGTTTTGTCGTTGTGCATGGGGGAATCAGGTTTATAACCATTGGTTTGCGGCGGCAGAGACGAAAGAAATAAGGCTCACGAGGAAAGGACTATCGTATATATGGTTCGGCGCAAGAAAGACCGGCAGACGAGAGAAGATCAAGGGAGGAAAGAAATATTACATCCCTTGATGGTACGGCTGTGGCACTGGATCCATGCCCTTGCCATCGTCCTCTTGGTGCTCACAGGGTTAGAGATGCGATTTCCCGATTTAGTGGGTTGGTTTGGCTCCTTCAGGTCGGCAGTGAACTTCCACAATATCTTGGGTTTCCTCGTGTTGTTCGATTACCTGCTTTGGTTTGGCTACTATGCGGTGACAAGGGGGCTGGTGAAGCAATATGTCCCTACGCCTGAGGACTTCACCATCGGTATCCCGACACAATCAACGTACTACTTCGCCCGCATCTTCTTTGGTGATCCCGCTCCCTTTGAACCCACACGAGAGGCTAAATTTAACTCCCTGCAGAAGACCACCTACTTTGGCATCATGTTTGTCCTCGTCCCCCTACAGATAATAACGGGTGTCCTCCTGTGGGATCTGGAGCGATTTCATGCTCTTATAGAGGCGCTGGGTGGGGTGCGGGTTATCGATGCGTTCCATATTATCCTTGCTTATATGGTGGCCGCCTTTCTGATCGCTCACATCTACCTTGCTACCTTGGGACACACCTTCTTTTCTCATTTTAAGGCCATGATTGTAGGGTATGAGGATAAGGAGGCAAAGCATTAGAAGGCCTTTTCCTCGGCACCATTGCTCTTGACATAGAGGTCTCTTTTTTAAGGGGGGTAGAAAAGGCCCGCATGAGATACAAGCCACTTCCGCATCTCCTTTGCAGCACCTAAAGATGTTCTTGAGCGGGGGATAAGGGTACTCAAAGAGCTGTTACCTTTCGTGCTTCATCTTAATAAAAAACCAACTATCATACTTTTACTGAGCCCCTGTTTTTCTGGGCGGTGACGACCTGTTCTTCTATAACATCGGCTATCCCGCTTATGTCGTTGAGTTTGAAACAAGGGATGTCCAATGGCAGGGGATCATCGCTCACCACGGCGATGACGTTCTCCAGCTCGGGCGCCAGGGGGTGAGGGTGGACCCCTTTTCTGAAGACCTCCACCTTGGGATGTTTTGCTCGTTTAAACCCCTCGGCAATGATGATATCGACCCCTTGTATAAATCGGGCGGCCAGCTCTTCCAGGGAGTGATCGTGGGAGGCGTCTTCGACAAGGGCGACCTTCTGCGGCGAGGAGATGACCACGGTGTGGGCACCGGCCTCTTTGTGCCGCCAGCTGTCTTTTCCCGTATGGTCTATCTGAAAGTCTTTCCCGTGGTGCTTTATCGTCGCCACTCGGTAACCGCGTTTAATGAACTCCGGGATCAGTCGTTCAATCAGGGTAGTCTTCCCGCCTTTGGAACTCCCGACGATGGAGATGATAGGAATCATGGCTCTTTACCCCTCCCGACTGCGAAGGATTCTCATACTACAATCGTCTTGGGGGATAGTCAACCCTTCGACTCCCCAGGCTTTAGGCTAGGTTTTACCCAGGGTTGACCCTGAGTGGTGTTTCTTTTACGCTAGCCTTGTCAATACCGAATGGGTCAATAGAGGATCAGTTTTGGCCTTGAGGTTCAGTACCTGCTGTGTTAAAAATAAGGCCATGGCCTCGTATGAAGAAAACCCGTCGCAGATAACACAGGCGGATGTCGT
>CAYWLI010000031.1:18833-21505 GCA_964459135.1 uncultured Thermodesulfobacteriota bacterium
GGTCGCCGTGTGCGCCAACCCATCGGGGGTGATTTTGGTCTCTCCGGTGAGCTGGTACGCATCTATCTGGAGCGTGAGTTCTGGAACGAGGAGATCGCCCAGTTCGGTATCGATATCTGGATGACTACCCAGGCCATCGCCCACGGCATACCTATCTGCCAAGCTTACCTGGGGCGTCCGAAGATCCATCGCCCCAAGGATCCCGGGGCCGATCTCGGCCCGATGTTCAGCCAGGTAATGGGGACCATCTTCGGCATGATGGCATCCTGTGAGCCCTGCTGGAGGAGCGTGAAGTGGAGCAAGCCCACCGCTGTATTCGGGTTTGGCCTGGGAGAGATAGAACAGCCCCCACCGGTGGAGGTGAATGCCGACGGGCTCTACCGGCGCTTTTCCGAGGGCATCACCCAGTTTCGGGGGGTGTGGCAGCGGGTGTTGGCGCCGGAGGTCTTTGCCAAGCTGATCGAGGCGGCGGAGATAGAGCGGGCATATTTCGACTTTCCTTCTCAGCTGTGGGCGCATATACTCTTTGATTATGCCATGGGATATCATACGTTAGACGGCGAGAGAGAGACGCTGTTGCGCTCTCTCATACCCCTTTATTTCGGCAAGGTCTATTCTTTTGTCCTGCGCACCGAGAGGATGTCTCTCCAGGAGGCGGAGGAATATATCGAGGAGCAATGCATGGTCTTTGAGGAGGCCCGCCCGTATTTGGATGAGCGGTGGGGGAGCACGGGAGACGCAGATGCCTAAAATTCTCGTAGTCGATGACGAGGAACCCATACGGCTCCTCTATAAGGAAGAGCTGACGGACGAGGGTTATGAGGTAGTCTCAATTGCCAGCGGCCAAGGGCTGGTGGAGCGGATCGAGCAGGAGGGCCCGGACCTCGTCATCCTGGACATCAAGCTGGCCGATGCGGATGGATTGGCTCTGTTGCAGGAGATACGCAACCGATACTATGATCTACCTGTAATCCTCTGCTCCGCCTATGAGGTCTTCAAACGGGATGTCAAGGCCATTGCGGCTGATGCGTACGTGGTCAAGTCTTCTGATCTGACCCCGCTCAAGAAGGCCATCCGCCGGGCCTTGGAAGGGAAGAGCGGTGAGCGCGGGAAAGGGTGACAGGGGAGCGCACAGGGATCTTTCTCCCTTTGACCGGCCTGAGGTCTCTCACTTCATCTTCTATCCCCGGCGGGATCCTCCCCCGCAGGATGATATTGCCCTTTATCCTGTGGATGTGGGGGGAGGGGTCTCCGTTGTCTGTCGATTCTATCCGGCCCCCCAGGGGATCGCCACCATCCTCTACTTCCACGGCAATGGCGAGACCGCAGGGGACTACGACCTTGTCTCTTCACTCTACACCGCTGTGGGGCTCAACCTCTTTGTGGCCGACTATCGCGGCTATGGGCTGAGTACCGGAGAGCCGACCATAAGCCATATCCTGCACGATGCCCACCCCATTTTTGGGAGGCTCAGAGAGGTCCTGGAGGAAGGGGGTTATCCCGAGGCCGTCTTCGTCATGGGACGCTCCCTGGGGAGTGCCCCGGCCATTGAGGTGGCCTTCCAATCCCCCAATGCGTTACGGGGGCTCATTGTGGAGAGCGGCTTCAGCGACGCCTCTCGACTGCTCAGCTACATCGGGCTGCCCTTGCAGCTCCCAACGCAGCACGGAGAGGACTTCCCCAATGGGTACAAGATGCGCTCCATCGGTATTCCCACCCTCCTGATCCATGCCGCCGAGGATCACCTGATCCCCCTGCATGAGGCCGAGGAGTTGTTGCGGTTAAGCGCTGCCGAGGAAAAGCGCCTGGTGGTGATCCCGCGGGCGGACCACAATACCTTGATGATGGTGGGGCGGGAGCAATACTTTCAGGAGATTGAGGCGTTCATAAGGCGACATACGTGATGCCCTGATGCGGCAAGAAATCATTTTACATAAGTAATGACATCTTTATTTCTTGGCGGCGTTTCCGGTTCTTTTCCCTCATTGTATCCGAGTGTAACGACACACACATGAGTGTACCCGTCCGGGATGCCTAACTCTTTTTTTAATGCGTTACCCTTATCCGATGCGAAAAGGAATTCAGGGGATGTCATGACGCATGAGCCTATGTTGAGTGATTTAGCAGCTAACGCTATATTTTCTGCTGCTGCTCCGCAAGAGACCTCCCTGAATTTATCCTTTTCATCTCCGGTAACGATGACGATGGCTGGGGCATGGTGAAAGGTGTGATAGTCAGGTTCGCTTGCTCTTCCCATAAGAAATTCAATGCCTGAATTCATTATATTTTCTTTTATTATACCTACCATCCTATCAATCATATCCTTCTTTTGTATCACGGTGAAATGCCATGCTTGCGCGTTCCTGGCATTCGGTGCATAGATAGCTGCTTCCATTATTTGTTGTAGGTCGGCATCAGGTATTTGTTCTGCCTTGTATTGCTTAATGCTCCTTCTTTCTTTAATGACCTGTAACGTTTCATTCATGTTCGATACGCTCCTTTTTTAGTAAGTTTTCACATCGCTGTTTGGCACAAAATAATACTGCAAGGTGATTATTAAAAATCTGCCCAATATCTTCTTTATTAATTTGCTCTGACGACTAGGATATACCCCCCTGCGGTTATCATATTGGCGGTAGTTTATAACAAAACGTGATAACAAATCAAGCCAT
>CAYWLI010000032.1:0-20723 GCA_964459135.1 uncultured Thermodesulfobacteriota bacterium
AGGCCCTGCAGGGGATACGGCCTCCCTGCCAAGGGCCTTAGTCATTGACAAAGGGGCGGGCAAAGGTATATTCTTAATGCCCTGTCACAGCATTGTAGCATTTTACCTGAGGAGCAAGTGAATGAGACGTGTGGGGATTATCGGGACCGGCTCCTATCTCCCGGAGAAGGTCCTGACAAATTTCGATCTGGAAAAAATTCTTGATACCAGCGACGAGTGGATAACTACCAGGACGGGGATCCGGGAAAGGCGTCTGGCCAAGGCTGATGAGGCGGCCTCAGATCTGGCCCAGGTGGCGAGTGAACGGGCCCTGGCGGAGGCGGGGATCGCCCCTAAAGAGGTAGAGCTGATCGTGATGGCCACCATCACCCCGGACACCCACTGCCCTGCCGGGGCCAACTGGCTGGAGGCAAAGATCGGGGCGGTGAACGCCGTTAGTTTTGATATTACTGCCGCCTGCACGGGCTTTATCTTCGCCCTCTCCGTGGCGGACCAGTATCTCAAGACGGGGACCTTCAACAATGCCCTCGTCGTCGCCTCTGAGATCATGGCCAGAACGGTAGATTGGACCGACCGGGAAACCTGCATCCTCTGGGGTGACGGCTCTGGGGCGGCAGTGCTCAAGACGGTGGAGAATGACCGGGGGATCCTCTCCACTCATATACACACCGATGGGGCCGGCGGAGACACACTCCTGATGCCCGGAGGCGGATCAAAGACCACCCCTATATCACACGAGAGTGTGGATAAGAAGCTCCATACCTTGAACATGATCGAGGGCAATCGATCCTTCAAGGTCGCTGTTCGGCGTTTTTCCGAGGCATGCGAGGAGGCCCTTGCACACAACGATCTCACCATGGAGGACGTCAAAGTGATTATCCCTCATCAGGCGAACCTCCGTATTCTACAGGGAATGGCCAAACAATTGGATATCTCCATGGATAAGGTCTATGTGAACATTGAAAAATACGGGAATATCTCCTCCGCCACGGTCCCCATTGCCTTGGATGAGGCAGTCAGAAATGGCACTATCCAGTCGGGTGACCTGGTCCTGCTAACCGCCTTCGGCGGGGGATTGACCTGGGGAAGCGCTCTCATTAGGTGGTAATCTCAGTCACCCTCTCAGCTGACAATCATGGATAGTAATACCGATCAAATGTTGCCATCTATAACAAGTTACGTGTAATGGATAGGGGATCAATAATCCAAAGATCTCTCATTATTATAGTAGCACGCCTCAAGTCTTTCTTTTTACTACCTATGCATGTTCAACAGCTGCTTTAAACGGGACGATGAGATGAAACATAACAGGCGAACCCTTAGTATGGCGCTGTTGTCTACATGTGTAGCCCTCGTGTCCATCACGGTCTTTCTCGCTAGTGCATCTCAACAGCATATTGCTGACAAGAGCACCTACTTGAGAGATGTCTCACAACGTCTCAAACAGAAGGGGCCGGACCGTCCTGTCAATATCGTCTGCCATGGGCACAGTGTCCCTTCCGGGTATTTCAGGGCGGGGGTTGTGAATACCTTCCAAGCCTATCCCCATCTCCTTCATAAAGGGCTGAAAGAACGCTTTCCGTATGCTGTCATCAATGTAATCGTAACGGCTAAGAGAGGCGAAACATCCGATCGTGGCGCTCAAAGATTTGCGAGGGATGTCTTGCCCCACAAACCCGATGTCGTTATTATTGATTACGCTCTGAATGATCGGCACATTGGGCTCATAAAATCCAGGGCTGCATTGATCTCCATGATCAAAAAGGCAAAAGCCATAGGAATTAAAGTAATACTGTTGACGCCGACGGGCACTATGAGAGCAAATCTTGATAATCCGGAAGATTCGTTGCATAAGCATGCCCAGCAGATTCGGGATCTTGCGAAACAGTATGGCGTTGGGGTGGTGGACAGCCTCGAAGCCTTCCAAGACTATATTAAGGGTGGTGGCCGACTGAGGAACATCATGTCATCCTTTAACCATCCTAACCGTAAAGGACATGCACTGGTAGCGGAACGGTTGCTTGAGTGGTTTCCCAAATAGACCGTATAGGTGTCCATATGAAAAAGATATATTTAGTGTTTTGTGTCATGATCGTGCTCATTGTATTCTCCTCCACAAATACAACTGCACTCGAATTAGTTACGCTACAATATCCTCCCTATGAATTTCTTGAAGACGGTGAGGTAAAAGGGGTTGCAGTAGAGATAGTGCAGGAAGTTTTTAAAAGAATGAGCATGCCAATCAATATCGCTTTGTACTCGTGGGATCGATCGTTAGATATGATCAAAAAGGGAGCGGCTGATGCGATCTTTACGATTTTCAAAAACCCGGAAAGAGAGACATTTCTCGATTATTCTCATGAAGTCCTTATCCCCCAAGTCGTTTCTTTATTTGTTACAAAGGACCCTAACATCGTTTTTGACGGGGATTTAAACAAGCTCAGTATGTATACGTTTGGTGTTGTACACAAGGTAAGTTATGGCTCCATATTCGATGATGCAGTAAAAAACGGAGTGATACAGAGTATCGAGACCTCGGAAACCGGCGAAGAGAATATGAAAAAATTGTTACAAGGGCGTTGTGATATCCTCGTCAGCAATAGATACGGGGCGCTGGACATAGTGAAAAGAATGAACAACATGGATCAAGTCAAAGAGTTAACCCCTGCGATACAAAGTGTGCCGAGCTATATCGCATTCTCTAAAAAACGCTGTCTTACATCTCTGCGAGACGAATATGATATCATATTAAAGAACATGAAAGATGATGGAACCTATAATAAAATCATCACAACATATTTTGGTAAATAAGAGAGGTTGGAACTAATAGATGTCTGCAGGTGCCCGAGAATGTGAGCTCCATATATCGCTTAGGCTTAACAATAGCGCAAGGAAGAAAGAATGAGTTTTCAAAAACTTGACGAGATGAGTTGGGTAGAAGTTGAAAATCTCAACAAAGACAAGGCCATCATCTTCTTGCCGATAGGGCCGGTAGAAGAGCATGGTCCCCATTTGCCTGTGGGCACAGATTTTTTTGCTGCCAGGGACATCGCTGAGTTGGCTGCGCATTATGTCAATCAACAGGATGATACCGTGCACACCGTTGTAGCCCCAGTCATCCCGGTGGGATGCTCTCAGATTACGGCGGATTTTCCCGGCACGATTTCGTTGCGGGGAACAACGCTTGCTCGCCTTGTCGTTGATATATGTACCTCACTCGTCAGACACGGATTCCGCTATATGGTCATTGCAAATCACCATCTTGAACCGATGCATGTGAAGGCGATCTTGACGGCTATCCAGGAAGTCAGTTCGCATCACGCCGTCAGAATAATCGAGACGGCGAGCATTATCGCCTATTCCGGCCTCCATACGGAAGAAACCCAAAAAGGTCTGGCAATGGGTTTTGATATGAAGCGAGAAATACATGCCGATGTAAGAGAAACGTCATTTATCAGATACCGGTATCCACACTTGATAAAGGGGGATGTCACGCAGTTGCCCCCAGTCCTCATTGACATAGACGAGGCTTTGAGAAAGGGCTGTTCTACATTTAAAGAAATGGGAGCACACGAGGGTTATCTCGGCACTCCTTCGAGGTCCACCGAAGAGTACGGCCGCTTACATTTAGAAGAGGGGGCTCGACTGACAGCTGATCTGGCTTTAAAATTGATACATGGTGAACAACTCCCTGAAATGAACGAAAAAATGAAGTTTGTGCTCGATTCGCACGTAACGTTGGATTAACGATACTGAACACCCCGTGTGAAATGGGGGATGTTCCTGATTAATTGGAAAATCACAATAAATCGTGATAAAGATACGTTCGCAATGAATGTGTTTCGGTCCCCCGTGAGACCGGGACTGAGGGCATCCCTGGTTTGTGGACAATAATAGTCTGAGGAGTTGAGAATATGACAGAAACGGCCCAAATCATCCTGGCGCTCATTATTTTGATAATGGTCTTCATAGGGGCAAAAAAAATTCAGGGCATGAAGATAAATCGCGCGTTTAGAATAGTAATAACCGACCTGAAGCAGCAGGGGGCCTTCGATCCGTCAAAAGCAGTGCCCCTTCCCTATGCAACGAGAGCCTTTTTCCAGATAGGATTAAGGGATTACCGCCCGAAGGCCGTCTTTTATTTGGTCCAATCCGGCATCGTCGGCATGACTGAAAACAAGCAGTTTTATTTAATTAAGGATGTGAGTGAAGAGGTATTAAAGGGGGGGCGTTCTTAAATCATTTGAGAAACTGAATAACCGACGGAAGGGGTAAATATGACCATCGCTCAGATATGTATTATCATCGGTGGACTGCTATCGCTATTCATGGCTGTTTTTCACAGTCGCTTTTACAAGATGTTTTACTGGCGACGTGAGTTTAGGAAAATCGGTCTGCCAAATCAAAGGATACTCTACACGATTCACATTGCGCTTCTTCTTTTGTTCCTGGTTTTTGCTGTTCTATCATTTGTGTACGTTGATGAACTCAGTCAACCTCAAGGACTCGCGTTTGGGATTGCCGGTTTGTACGCGCTCTTCTGGCTGTGGCGTACCATCTGGCAAGTTGCCTATTTCAGACCACCTAGGGGAAGCGATGTTAAAAAGATGCCGTTTATCCATTACTTCCTGATAGCAATATTCGCGCTGCTTTTTATAGCCTATGGTATTCCAGTAGCATTGAGAATCGTGGGTTAATTTGCAAAGCTAGGTAAAAGAGGCGCTCTCGTATACTAGTTTTATACCCCTCTTTTTATTACCTCTATCATCTCCTCATGAATCCTCCCATTTGTGGCGAGGATCTCTTGGTCGTAGACATTCAGGGACCCTCCGCCAAAGTCCGTCACTAAACCACCAGCTTCTTCCACTAAGAGCTTTCCAGCAGCCACGTCCCATGGATTGAGCTTCAATTCCCAGAACCCGTCAAACCTCCCCGCAGCCACATAGCAGAGGTCCAGGGCTGCCGCCCCGTCCCGTCTGACGGCCTGGGCCTCCATAATGAAGTTATTGAAGTGATCCACGTTGTTCACCGGGCTCTCCCTCAGGTCATAGGGAAAGCCCGTACAGATGAGGGCATTGGTGAGCCGCTCGGTCTTGGAGACGACGATCCTCTCGCCGTTGAGAAAGGCCCCCTGCCCCTGCTGGGCCGTGAAGAGCTCATCCAGGAGGGGATCGTATATTGCCCCCAAGACGACCCTTCCCTCCAGTTCCAGGGCAATGGAGGTGCAAAAGAACGGATATCCATGGGCATAGTTGGTGGTCCCATCGAGGGGGTCGATGATCCACCGGTAGGAAGAGGAACCTTCAGGCATGGGGGTCTCCTCGGTCAGGATGTTGTGTTCGGGGAAGGTCTTTTTAATAATCTCGACAATCCTCTGCTCACATATCCTATCCACCTCAGTAACCAGGTTGATCTCACCTTTCAGCTCGACTTTTTTATCTTTCCCCAGCCATTCCTGTTGGATTGCCCCCGACTCCTTGGCTGCGTGGATGGCTAGATCCAAATGATTATCGAGTTTCATCGCTCCTCCAACTAACATCCCGCTGCAAAGCAATCAAGAATAAAAATGCACAAAAAAAGAAAGGGCCTGAAGGCCCCAAGGGTTTGCAGGAGAATCCTATTACGCTTGCTTTTCAACAATTTTATAGATCGCCTCCAAGGCATCTGCCAGCTTCTCGACCCTGGCGCTTCCGGTCCGGGCCAGTGTAGGGTTCCCGCCACCCTTGCCTCCGATCAACTCGGCTATCCCTTTAATCAGCTCGTCGGAGCGGAATTGCTCGGCCCGATCCTTGGTGACCATGAGGACCAGCGTGATCTTCCCTTCGTGCTCGCCCCCCACGAGGACGACTCCCGATCCGATCTTGTCCTTGATCCCATCCCCCATCTCCCGCAGGCCCTTGTGATCCACCCCATCCGCCCGGAAGGCAACCACCTTCACCCCTTTCACCTCTTTGACCTCCGGCCCACCCTGGGTCCCAGCAGTAGCAATCCTTCGGCGCAATGTCTCGATCTCCCGCTCCAAGGCCCGCTGTCCCCCTAAGAGCTTCTCCACCTTGGATGCAACGTCGCCTGGCCTCGCCTTGAGGAGCTGGGCTGCTTCTTTGAGTTCTCGCTCTTCCGATCGCAGGTAATCCAAGGCCCCCGCACCGGTGAGGGCCTCTATTCTCCTCACCCCGGCGGCAACCCCACTCTCTGAAAGCAGCTTGAAGATCCCGATCTGGCCGGTCCTTGTCACATGGGTGCCCCCACACAGCTCCTGGCTATACTCCCCGAGGGACAGCACCCGGGCCTCCTCTCCGTACTTCTCGCCAAAGAGGGCCGTGGCGCCCCGATCAATGGCTTCCTCCGTGGCCATGACCTCGACCAAAACGGGCGTATCTTCCCATATCCATCGATTCACCAAGGTCTCGATCCTCTCCAGGGTATCCTGGTCAATCGCCTCAAAGTGGTTGAAATCAAAGCGTAACCGCTCGGGCGCAACCAGTGAGCCGGCCTGATTAATGTGCCTCCCTACCACCTCCCTGAGGGCGGCCTGCAAGATATGGGTAGCAGTGTGGTTGCGGGCCGTAGCCTGCCTGCGCTCCCTATCAACCTGCAATTGCACCCTGTCCCCCTTCTGGATCGTGCCCTTTTTGATCACCCCCTGATGTATGATGAGCTCAGGGAGGGGACGGATAACATCGTGTACCTCGAACAACAAACCCTCCCCTTGGATAACCCCTTGATCTCCCACCTGCCCCCCTGCCTCGCCATAAAATGGGGTTTGCGCGGTGATAATTCCCACTTCCTCACCTTGGCGAGCAGCGGTGACAAACTGGTCCTTATTGATAATCCGCTGTACCTCGGAGAAGGCCTGCAGCGTCTCATAGCCGACAAACTGGTTAACAACCCCCTCAGCCATCAGTTCCTGATAGATGAGGGGAAGTTTCCCTATTTCCCCCTCCCATGCCTCCCGCGCCCGTTTGCGCTGCCCCTCCATGGATCGCTCAAAACCATCGAGATCGATGGTCACCCCCTCCTCCCTGACAATATCCTCGGTCAGGTCAAGGGGGAACCCAAACGTATCATAGAGCTTGAAGGCCACTGCACCGGGGAGGACCTTTTTACCTTTTGCCTTGAGTCCTTCCATCTCCTCCTGCAGGATCTTGAGCCCATTGTCCAAGGTCTCCGAAAAGCGCTCTTCTTCCCGCTCGAGGATCTGGGTGAGATGCCCCTTCCCCTCCGTTATCTCCGGATAGGCCTCACCCATTTCCGCTACTACCGCCTCCGCCATGGAAGGGAGACAGGGACCTTCTATACCCAAAAGCTTCCCATGGCGCAGGGCCCGACGGATGATCCTGCGCAGCACATACCCTCTCCCCTCGTTGGCGGGAAAGACCCCATCTGCAAGGAGAAAGGTCACTGCCCTGGCATGGTCGGCAATCACCTTGATCGACACGTCTTGATCCGCATCAGACCCATACTTCGTTCCGCTGATCTCCTCAACGCGCCCGATGATCCCCTGAAAGAGGTCCGAATCGTAATTGCTCCACACCCCCTGGACCGCCGCGGCGATACGCTCCAACCCCATCCCCGTATCTATGCTCGGCTTGGGCAGGGGGCTTAAACGGCCATCCTGCTCTCGATTATATTGCATAAAGACAAGGTTCCAGAGCTCCAAAAAGCGGTCGCACTCGCACCCTACTCCGCAGGTGGGGGAATCACATCCCATTTCTTCTCCCTGATCGATGATGATCTCCGAACAGGGGCCGCACGGGCCGGTATCCCCCATGGCCCAAAAGTTGTCCTTCTCACCCATACGCACGATCCGCTCCGCGGGCAGGCCGATCCGCTCCTGCCAAATGGTGAAGGCCTCATCATCGTCCTCGAAGACCGAGACCCACAGCCGTTCCGTCGGGAGGTGAAGGTTGTGGGTAAGGAATTCCCACCCCATCTCAATGGCCTCTTCCTTGAAGTAGTCGCCGAAGGAGAAGTTCCCCAACATCTCAAAGAAGGTGTGATGGCGGGCCGTCCTCCCCACGTTCTCCATGTCGTTGTGTTTCCCCCCTGCCCGTAGACACTTCTGCGCAGAGGCGGCACGAGCATACTCCCTGGTCTCCTCCTGAAGGAAGACCCGTTTGAACTGGACCATACCGGCGTTGGTAAACAGGAGGGTAGGATCATCATAGGGCACCAAGGGAGAACTCTTGACGACCCGATGATCCCGTTGATCAAAATAGTGTAAGAAGGCGGCCCTAACCTCGTCCCCGCGCATCATCTAAAACTTTTCGACCTCCGGCTCTTCCTCTTCCGCGCTCTCTTGTGCCACCTTGTCAAACTCATCCCAGGTCATATCGCTCGTGGCCAGGATACCCTTGACCCTGAGGGCAAAGTCGTCGGGGTTGCTGCTGTGGCGCAGGGCCTCCTCGTAGGTAATCAGCTCACGCCTGAGCAGCGACATGAGGGACTGGTCAAAGGTCTGCATGTGATAGGTGGCGAGTCCCTCGGCGATGGCCTCATGTATTTCCAAGGTCTTCTCCTTATCCACAATGCAGTCCCTGATGCGCGCGGTGGCAAGCATGATCTCCACGGCGGGGACCCTCCCCATCCCATCAGCCCGCGGCAAGAGCCGCTGAGAGACCACCCCTTTGAGGATACCGGCCAATTGAAGCCTGATCTGTTTCTGCTGATACGGGGGATAGACGGCGACGATCCTGTTTACCGTCTCCGCGGCATCCAGGGTGTGAAGGGTGCTGAGGACGAGGTGCCCGGTCTCGGCCGCCAATATGGCCGTCTCAATGGTCTCAAAATCCCGCATCTCCCCCACAAGGATCACGTCCGGATCCTGGCGCAAGGCCATCTTCAGGGCCTGGGCGAAATTGTCGGTATCAGTGCCGATCTCCCGCTGGCTGATAATCCCCCTGAGGTCGCGATGGAGAAACTCGATGGGGTCCTCGATGGTGATGATGTGGCTGCGTCTGGTATGATTGATGTGGTCGATCATGGCCGCCAGTGTGGTCGACTTGCCGCAGCCGGTGGTACCGGTCAAGAGGACCAGCCCCCGCCCCTCATTGGCGATCCGTTCCATCACGTCCACCGGGAGATTGAGTTCCTCGAACCCCTTAATCCCGAAGGGGATCACCCGCAGGGCGACGGCAATGGTCCCCCGCTGCTGAAAGATGTTGACCCGAAACCGCCCCAGCCCTGAGATACCATAGCCCATGTCGATTTCCATCTCCCGCAGGAACCGCTCCCGCTGCCGTTCGCTCATAATCTGATAGGCCGTCTTGGCTATTTCGCTGGCATCCAACTCTGGGTTGTCCTTAAGCGGGACCAACTCCCCATCGATCCTGAGGAGGGGCGGCTGGCCGACCTTCAAGTGGATATCCGAGGCCCGGTTGTTCAGGGCAACAAGGAGTACCTCATTCAGTTCCATCTTCCGCCTCCTTTACCTCCTTCAGCGCCGTGGAGATAGGAATCTTGTGCTGCTCTAGGATCTTGGTCTCGATTTCCGCTTGCATCTCCGGGTTCTCGCTCAGAAAGGTCTTGGCATTCTCCCTCCCCTGCCCAATCCTTGTGTCACCGAAGGAATACCAGGTGCCCACCTTCTCCAGGATATCGAGATCAGTAGCGAGGTCAACGATCTCCCCCACTCGGGAGATCCCCTGTCCATAGATGATATCGAACTGCACCTCCTTAAAGGGGGGAGCTACCTTATTCTTCACTACCCGGATCCTGGTTCGATTCCCCACCACATCCTGGCCTTGTTTGATGGCGGCTATTCTCCTGATATCCAGCCTCACCGTGGAGTAGAACTTGAGGGCGTTCCCTCCGGGGGTGGTTTCCGGATTGCCGAACATCACCCCGATCTTTATCCGGATCTGATTGATGAAGACAACGATAGCCTTTGATTTGCTGATGCTGGCCGCCAGCTTCCGCAGGGCCTGGGACATCAACCTGGCCTGGAGCCCTACGTGGGTATCCCCCATATCCCCTTCGATCTCCGCCCGCGGTACGAGGGCTGCCACCGAATCGACGACGATCACATCCACGGCCCCGCTCCGGACCAAGATCTCCGCGATCTCCAGGGCCTGCTCCCCGGTGTCGGGCTGGGACACGAGGAGGTCCTCCACCTGTACCCCCAGCCGCTCGGCATAGCTGAGGTCCAGCGCATGCTCCGCATCGATGAAGGCGGCAACTCCTTTCTTTTGAGCCTCTGCCACCACGTGGAGGCCCAAGGTGGTCTTCCCTGAGGCCTCGGGGCCGAAGATCTCCACCACCCTCCCCCGGGGGAGTCCCCCCACCCCGAGGGCCAGATCCAGGCCCAGCGAACCGGTGGGGATACTCTGGATCTCTGCCGGTCGCACATCAGCACCGAGACGCATGATGGCCCCCTTGCCAAACTGCTTCTCAATCTGTGTGACGGCCATGCTGACCGCCTTGTCCTTTTCTTTGTCCGGTTCCATGATATTCCTCCATTAAATAATGGCCTTTTCTGTTTACGGAGCAGCCTCTAACGGAAAGCTACCCAGCTTGGTATACTCCGCGCCCGTTGGCTTCAAGTGGCTTCGGAAAAGAATGACCTCCCGCACCTCCATGTTTCCCAGATCGCTCGCGCTGAGTGCATCGAGGGCCTGGGCCACCGTTTTACTCCCTTTCCCTGAGCGCAAACGCCCTACGGTCAGGTGGGGGGCATACCCCCTTCGCTCCTGGGTAAAACCAAGCTCCGCCATCCCCGCTTCAAGCCGGGCCTGCAGCTGTTTGAGCATGCCCGAGTGGTCCTCCACTCCAATCCAAATAACACGGGGGTTCTGCGCGGTGGGGAATCCGCCGCCACCCCTGATCTCTACTGCAAAGGAACCTACGCCTTGGATGATTTCCTCTGCCTTGTGCACGATTGTCTCGATACGATCCGGCTCTACCTCACCGAGGAACTTAAGGGTGAGATGGATCCCTTCTGGACGAACCCAACGCACCCCCGTTGCACGCTCCTGTAACGCTCCTTGAATCCTTCGTACTCCCGTTGCGATCTCCGCGCTGAGCTCTATGGCAAAAAAAGACCTCCAGCCTGCCACCTTCCTCCCCTGCTATCGCATCAATGGCTCTGTCTTCTCCTCATGCACTGCTGCCTCTCGCTTTCGGTACCACCCCCGCACAACTCCCGCCGGCCCCAACAAGAGATAGACGGCAGCAAAAATGAAGAGCATGATCGCTGGCTCCGCCACCACCACCACGATGATCAAAACAATGGCGACGAGGGTGCTGAAAGGTTTCCGTTTGAGGAGTTCCAGATGCTTAAAGCTCGGGTACCGAATATTGCTCACCATGAGAAAGGCGAGCAGATAGATCAAGAGGAGAATAAAAAGGTTTGTGACCTCTCCTCTGACGTCTAGGCGATACAAGAGGAAGACGGTGGCTACGATGAGCCCCGCAGCCCCTGGTATCGGAAGCCCCCGAAAATAGCGCGATTCCACCGTGTCCACTTGGACATTGAACCGTGCCAACCTCAGGGCACCGCAGGCCACATAGAGGAAAACAGCGAGCCAGCCAAATTTCCCATACGGCCGCAAGGCCCACGCGAAGACCAGGATCGCCGGGGCCACACCGAAGGCCACCAGATCGGAGAGAGAGTCATATTCCACCCCAAAGCGGCTGGTGGTCTTGGTCAGACGGGCCACCTTCCCATCGACCCCATCAAAGAGAACGGCGATGGCAATAGCCACTGCCGCATAGAGATAATTTTCGTTAAAGGCCTCGATGATGGCATAAAACCCACAGAACAGGCTCCCTGTAGTGAACAGGTTGGGCAATATATATACCCCCCGCTTCATCCCCCCTCTCGTTCTCCTGGGAGATCGCTCCTTCCTAGGTCTGATTCGCTTCATTGGATCACCCCCAGCACACTCTCTCCTCCCTTAACCCGCTCCCCCTCGCGCACCTTCACCTCCACCCCGTGGGGCAAGTATACATCAACTCTAGAACCGAAGAGGATGGCGCCAACAATCTCACCCCGCTGCACTTGATCTCCCGTGCCCACATAGCAGACAATCCTCCTGGCGATGATACCGGCCACCTGGACAAAGACCAGCTGCAGACCGTCAACGCTCCGCAACTGTAGGGCATTCTGTTCGTTGTGCCGGGATGCCTCCGCCTTATTCGCCGGCAGGAACTTGCCTCGCTGATATCGGATCGATTCTATTGTCCCCGCTGCGGGTGACCGGTTTACGTGTACGTTGAAGACGGACATGAAGATGCTCACCTTGGTGTTCTGCTCCCCCTGCTCTATTCCTACGATCCGCCCGTCGGCAGGAGAGAGGATCAGACCGTCGCCTAAGGGAATCCGACGGGGGGGGTTCCGAAAGAAGGAACAGGCAAAGATAGTCAGCACGAGAAAGGGGAGAAAGAGGTAGATCTTCCCCCATACCCCTCCGATCACCGTGATCACGGCAGGGGGAATGAGATACGGTATCCCCTCCACGACCAGTGGGAATGCCTTCCTATGCCGGCGCATCCTTGCTCTCGATCCAGCTCATCATCTTGCGCAGGTCCCGCCCCACCTTCTCTATCAGATGTTCCTGGTCCCGCTTGCGCAGGGCGTTGAAGACGGGACGGTGGGCCTCATTCTCCAGGATCCACTCCCGCGCAAAGGTGCCGTCTTGTATCGCCTCCAAGATCTCTTCCATGACCAGGCGGCTCTCCTCGTCGATGATCATCCTCCCCCGGGTCAGGTCTCCGTATTCCGCCGTGTCACTGATAGAGTACCGCATATAGCTGATCCCTCCCTCATATATCAGGTCAACGATCAACTTGAGCTCGTGGAGGCACTCGAAGTAAGCGATCTCGGGCTGATAACCGGCCGCCACGAGGGTATCAAATCCAGCCCGCACCAACTCCGTGACCCCGCCGCACAACACCACCTGCTCGCCGAACAGATCCGTCTCGGTCTCCTCCTTAAAGGTGGTTTCAATCACTCCGGCCCTTGTCGAGCCGATCCCCTTAGCATAGGCGAGGGCGACCTGCAAGGCATTTCCTGAGGCGTCTTGCTCCACCGCCACCAACGAGGGTACCCCTTTCCCCTCCACAAATTGCCTCCTCACGAGGTGCCCCGGTCCTTTGGGGGCTATCATAATAACATCTACAACGGGAGGAGGAATGATCTGCCCATAGTGGATGTTGAACCCGTGTGAGAAGACGAGGGCTTTCCCCTTCGTGAGCCCCCCTTCGATCGCATCCTTATATATGCGGGACTGCGCCGTATCGGGCAGCAATATCTGGATGATGTCGCAGCTTGTGGCTGCCTCAGCGGCCGATACCGGCTTGAATCCATGTTCTTGTGCCAAGCGGTAGTTCGCCGTTCCCTCCAATTCAGCTACCACCACATCCAAGCCGTTGTCACGCAGGTTTTGGGCCTGGGCGTGCCCTTGACTCCCGTACCCGATGATCGCTATCTTTTTCCCTTTCAGGACCTTCAAATCGGCATCTTTATCATAGAATATCTTGGCCATCGTACTCCCTCTTGTCTCGTTAGCGTTAACCCCTCACCAGGGCTACCTGACCCGTACGGGCCACCTCTTTAATCCCCATGGGTTTGAGGAGTTCAAGGAAGGCATTGATCTTCTCCACATCCCCGGTCACCTCGATAGTGTAGTGCTTGGGGCTCACATCTACCACCTTTCCCCGAAAGATGTCGGTAATGTTGAGGATCTCCGCGCGGGTCTCCGTCTTGGCCGCGACCTTCACCAGGACCATTTCCCGTGCCACATACTCCTTGCCCAAAAGATCCGTCACCTTGATCACACTTATCAGTTTATTGAGTTGTTTGGTGATCTGCTCGAGGACCTGATCGTCACCTCGGGTCACGATGGTCATGGTGGAAATGGAGGGGTCCAATGTCTCCGCAACCGAGAGGCTCTCGATATTAAACCCTCTCCCGCTAAAGAGGCCCGCTACCCGGGCCAGGACGCCAAATTCATTTTCCACCAAGACATTAATAGTATGTCGCATCTTGCCTCCTCATACCAAGAGCATTCGGTCTATGGCCTCGCCGGCTGGCACCATGGGATAGACCCCCTCCTCCGGCTCCACCACAAAGTCCATGAGCACCGGCAGGGGCGTCCGGAGGGCCTCTTGAATGACCGGTGCCACCTCGTCGGGCCTGGTGGCCCGTAGCCCTATCGCCCCATAGGCCTCGGCAAGCTTGACAAAATCAGGGCTGATATCCCCGATCAGGGTCATGGCATATCTGCGCTCATAAAACAGCTCCTGCCACTGCCTCACCATCCCCAGACATCCATTGTTGAGGATGGCCACCTTCACCGGCAACTTATACTGTACGGCAGTAGCCAGTTCCTGGATGTTCATCTGGATACTCCCGTCACCGGCGATATCGATCACCGTGCGCTCAGGAAAGGCCACCTGCGCCCCAATGGCCGCGGGGAACCCATAGCCCATGGTCCCCAGCCCACCCGAGGTGAGGAAGGTACGGGGGTGATCAAAGAGATAGTATTGGGCGGCCCACATCTGGTTCTGTCCCACCTCAGTGGAAACAATAGCCTCGCCTTTGGTCAGTTCATAGATTTTCCCAATGACATATTGGGGTTTGATGACCTGATTCTGATGGTAGTCGAGGCGATGGACATTCTTCCACTCCTCTATCTGTTGGTGCCACGGCCCCAGCGACCGCCGATGTTCATCCAGGCCTTTCTCTTCTTTCAGCATGGAGATCATCTGAGCCAAGACCCGCTTGCAATCCCCCACAATGGGGGTATCCACCCTCACGTTCTTACTGATGGATGTGGGGTCGATATCGATGTGGATCTTCTTGGACGAGGGTGCAAAGGCCTCGATCTTGCCGGTCACGCGGTCATCAAACCGGGCACCGATGGCGAGGAGGAGGTCACAATTGGTCACCGCCATATTGGCCCGATAGGTCCCATGCATTCCCAACATCCCCAAGGAGAGAGGATGCGTGCCCGGGAACCCGCCCAGGCCCATCAAGGTCATGGTGACGGGGGTCTGAAGCATATCCGCCAGCGTGGTCAGCTCCTGCGCAGCGCCGGCGCTGATCACCCCCCCGCCGGCATAGATCACCGGCTTGCGCGCCTTGAGGATCATAGTGAGGGCTCTCTTGACCTGCTGGGCATGACCAGCGAGGGTAGGCTGATACCCCTTGACGTGGACCTCCTTGGGATAGGTGAAGTCGGTATCACCTGATGTGATATCTTTGGGCAGATCGATCAGTACCGGGCCGGGTCGGCCGGTTCTGGCGATATAGAAGGCCTCCCGCACGATCCGGGCCAAGTTGCGCACATCGGTGACCAAAAAGTTATGTTTGGTGCAGGGTCGGGTGATCCCCACGATATCCGCCTCCTGAAACGCGTCATTGCCGATCAGGGGGGTGGAAACCTGCCCTGTTAAGGCAACCACCGGTATGGAATCCATATAGGCGGTGGCGAGCCCCGTGACGGTGTTGGTAGCCCCCGGCCCAGAGGTAACCAGACAGACGCCTACCTTACCGCTGGCCCGGGCATATCCATCAGCCGCATGGACTGCCCCCTGTTCATGCCGGGCCAAAATCACCTTAAAATCCCAGCGAGTGAGCTCATCGTTGACAGGAAGGATTGCCCCTCCCGGGTAGTTAAAGATCACCTCCACCCCTTCCCGCTTGAGGCATTCTAAGAGAATCTGGGATCCCGTCTTCTTCATTCCGTCTCCTCCAGCCGATGTCGATACGCTGCCATGATCGCCTCCATCTTGTCTTTGAGGACAAGCTTCCTTTTCTTCAACTCTTCTCTCTTCACCCGTTCCGCTGGGGTCAAGAAGGACTTCTTGTCCAAATCCTCAACCTTGCGGTGAAACCACGTATGTTCCTCTTTGAGCTGGCGGAACTCTTCATCCTCCTCCAACAGCCGCTGCATCAGTTCTTCATCTTTTTTCATAACATCTTTCATGAACGCCCCTCTTGTAAAAGAAAATGTTAATATATTTATCCTCTTTTTGTCAATTCATAAAGAACCGGAACTCCTGCAAAAACCTCCTGCTACATTGCAATAGGTCAATGATATTAGATTGTTACAGGTGATTACAGAGGGAAGGGGTTCCCCCAATGAAAAACATGCTCTCCCTCCGGTATGAAGCAGGTCATGAATTTGTTTAAGAAATCCGCTGGATAGCTCCTTCCAGGGGGTACTCTGAGAATGTTTCTTTGTTGAAAATCAACAATACCGAAATGCTTTAGACGTCGCCGGACCCTGCGGATGTGGATGATCCTTCCAAGAGGAGATCAAGCGGGCTTTTTGGTGCCATCGTCATGTCCCGCATGACATGGGTCATAATACCGATATTATGGACTAATTCAGATGTCAAGGAGATTTTCTTGATTAATTATTTGTAATTTTCTTAATATATAGTATTGTTAAACACAAATCGAAGGAATAAACCGATTCAGTACAATAATTGTTAGGCAATCAACACTTCAAGAAAGGAAAAGAAGCAATGAAGCTACGAACTCTGAATGTCACAATGGAGGAGGCAACAAATATAGGAAACCTTAAAATAGAGGCCAACTGCAGGTATGTTATCAAAGCCGAGCATGAGAAGAACACGAATTGGATTCTAGATTTAAAGATAATCTCCTTTGGCACGAAAATGCATAAACTCGGTGATGTATGGCTCCCACTCCCCCATGTCAAGGCATATCAATTGAATATAGTCAATCCTTTTGCGACTGTCAGCGCTAATGAGATTGTCGGCACGGAAAGCGAATTCCATTATACAACTGAGATTGATAAAACACTCGTCTTGGTCGAAGATAACGATGTCTACAATTTCACCGGCAAACTACGACCATTCAGCGCCCTGATTGAATCAAACATGATAAGCCACAGTATTATATAGGATATTGACTAACAAGGGCATTGAGTCGGAAAATCATTCCGCTGTAGCTCCATGATTTCCGCTCATGTCCGGCGTTATCGAACAAAAACGTACTATTGATTATTGCGAACCATATGAAGATACTGAACGTATAATTTATTATGATTCGAAAGGCAAAGTTATTAAATACATTAAAGCTGGCGGTTCTGATGATTCAGCTAGGAAAGTTACTTTTTATTATGTTTTGTTTCGGGCATCTGCCCGGGTTTTTCACTCATTTCCCGGGCAAATCAAACTCGAAGCACCTTCAGAGCAGTAATTTTTACCGGTTGGATTCTTTTCCCATGAACACGACCGATTTTTTTGTGCTCTTCGAATGCCGAAAAAGGCGAGATTATGCTTTTTTATTCAAGCACATCGAGTCCCTATCTTTTAATATTGCCCCATCTTTTAAATAGAAGGGTATAGAATTTGGGCTGTTCGAAATCGGCCTGCATAAGCTTGGTTAAATGAGTATACCCGAGTTTTATCTCATCATAGTGCCTCAGGCCCTCTACTAAGATTTTTACTTTATCTTTTGTCAATGAGAAAATAATTTTATTTTCATCGGTCAGAGCCCGTTCCTGTTCACCCGGATCAGGGATAGTAATCATATAATTTTGTTTACCCTCGACTAGGGGAACGAGGGAGTAGATACAGGAGTCTATGGGATCGAATTCGGAGGTTACATGGACACCTTCCTTGTATTTTATTGCCATCAGTATATTTCTCAGCTGGGCGTTGTTGGAATAGATGAAAACCACATCCGGCTCAAAGGTGGTATTCCTCAAGGGTGCCGTGAGGCAGCCGATATACTTTCCCGCTTCAAAGCATGGAAATTTCATATTCTTTGCTAATTCAGGTTTTTCAAGGAAATGACCGAGGAACTTCGAACCGGTACCACCCAACGCCTCCAATATTTCTGGATCATCACCAAGTTGCGGATTATATAATCCCCCTTTCTTGAAAAAATCGGGTTGTTCAACCAAACCGTAACCGATGACAGGGGCATAACACCAGTGGTCTTCTTTCAGCATAGCCACGGTTGCACCATCGCGTCGTGAGAGAGAGAAAGCCTGACATTGAGCAAGATGCTGATTACGATCCCTTTTGGGTCTTACTGCTTCTGCCGGAATTTCTTCTTCCTTTTGAATCATTTTTACGGCTACAGTAAAAGAATCCAACCTTAGAACATCTTCAATTTCTTTACCATAACTTCTGTACTCTTCGATTGTTGCCATTTCAAATTCCACCTTTTGCTTAATAGATTTTATAATTAAATGATAGGAACAACAAAAATTGATTTTCCCAAAAAGTCAATCCAATTTCCTTTTCATCATCCTGTAACTCTATCTCATTTTGCTCTTTCCAACCTAAAGGAGCAAGCTTTGAGATATGATCCCAGTCTGACCACTTCCCTCTGCTCTTTGAAGAATAAAGATCAAAATAGCGTATCAGTCTTACTCTTGGCAATGGGATGTGCTGCGCCAGCCTGGCGATAAATTCATCAGCGTCATATATCTTGAGATTCTCTTTAAAGCATTTTAAGAAATTTTTAATGTCAACAGGAATTAAATATTTAAGTCGAGTTAGCGTAAAATTTCGGCTGATCCGGTTTATTCGTGAAGTAAAGGGTCCCTCTCAAGCGACCTTGGAAAAGAGGCGATTGAGAGTCTTATATTATTAGCCGAGGTTAAAGCAATCAACCCAATTCGGGTATTTAACCCGAATTAGATTGAAAGGAAACCACCGTCGACGAAAATTGTCTGTCCGACTACAAAGTCGGATTCATCCGAGGCTAGGTAAAGCGCCGCGGAGGCGATATCATCCGGTTTTCCGATTACCCCCCGGGGCGTTTTTTCAAGTGCATTTTTTTTGAAATCTTTTCCCTGTGTTGCTACATCATTAACCATTGGGGTGTCAATTACTCCTGGACCTATCGCGTTTACGTTTATTCCGAGAGGGGCAAGGTCTATTCCTAGGGAAATAGTCAAGCTGATGAGCCCCCCTTTCGAGGCGCAATACCCGCAATCATTCTGGAGACCGATTTTTGCACCCATCGATGCGATGTTTATTATTTTCCCCTTTTTTTGTTCCATCATATATTTGACTGTATGTTTAATACAGAGGAAGGCTCCTTTGAGATTTATATCCAGTACTCGGTCCCAATCCTCCTCGGTCATCTCCAGAATCGGCTTTTTTATCAAGAGCCCTGCATTGTTGACCAAAATGTCGACCTTTCCGAACTCTTGAATGGTTTTATCAACCATATTTTCAACATTTTTGGAATTGGAGACATCGGTTTCTACAAATAAAGCTTTGTGACCCGCTTTTTTAATTTCTTCTTCGACTTTTTTTCCGGTATCGGATCTGATATCCGCTATGACTACGCTGGCTCCCTCTTCTGTGAATCTTTTGGCGATAGCACGTCCGATTCCCGAACCTGCTCCGGTTACAATTGCTGTTCTGTTTTCTAATTGTAGTTTCATGGATTTTATGTTATTAAAATAAAAATAAATTGTCAATAGATTAAAATGTTTTTATAAGATTACAATAATTATTATTTTCATCACCTTGACTTCCCTAATCATGTCACCTATTATCAATTATAAAATCTAAATGATAGGAACAACGAAAATTGATTTTCCCAAAAAGTCAAGCCAATTTCCGCTATTCCACTATTTCGCAAGATAATCGCGCAGGTTGTCTTTCAGAGAGATAGAATAAAGCGCTTTATGCAAAAAATTTCATAGTGGAAAAATATACGGATTTTTTTATTAGCAGGACATAGCTACTTCTTTATCTGGCAGGTGCGAAAAAGATCAAAACAAAATGTGAAATATCATATATCAGGCAAATCCTTCTCATCAAGCCCAGGCGGAGCTTTATTTGTTTTTATCAGATGTTTCAGTATCTTTTTTATTTCACAAGTATCCATGATAAAAGCAAGGATTTTCATCTCAGAACCACACTTAGGACAGACAAGCGGGTCGACTTCATAAATCTTCGCTATAAGCCTCGCCCATGTGGATTTGCTTTTCTTGGCTGATATGTCTTCACTATTGCCTGCCGGCTCGGCAATTTCCTTTTCATCATCCTGTAACTCTATCTCATTTTGCTCTTTCCAACCTAAAGGAGCAAGCTTTGAGATATGATCCCAGTCTGACCACTTCCCTCTGCTCTTTGAAGAATAAAGATCAAAATAGCGTATCAGTCTTACTCTTGGCAATGGGATGTGCTGCGCCAGCCTGGCGATAAATTCATCAGCGTCATATATCTTGAGATTCTCTTTAAAGTACGCGTTGTATACGGGTTACTTGTTTTTCAGATTGACAAATCGTCAGGAATCATAAGGATAATTTATAAAAAAAATAACCGGGATATCTAACCAGACAGTTCAAGTAGGATTTGGCTAGCGCGTTGTGCGTGACGAATCTTCTTTGAGACTGAGAGCTGATTGAGTGTTCAATGCTAGTGCCATTACCCGCCAAACCTCTTAACTGTATGTTCACCCCTACCTTCCCCTTCCCCCTACACTGCCTCAACACCATCGCCTTCCCTACCCTACCCTGTACCGCTCAAAAAACACCTTCACATAACAAACTACTCCTCCATAGGTGGAACTTCATCTGCCTGCATAGTTCCGAAAAAAGTCTGCAATACATAAAAAAGATAAGGATGACGCGGCCCTGACGTAAAAAAGGGGCTCTATGCCTCAAAAATATTGCCGAACTGGGCGGAATCCGGGTAAGCAAGAAATATTTATATTTTGGTGTTAGACGGATTTCCGCTCTAGTCCCGCTAAGCGGGATTCGCGCCGGAGGCGTAGC
>CAYWLI010000033.1:0-7876 GCA_964459135.1 uncultured Thermodesulfobacteriota bacterium
TGAGGTTAAAGCTTGCATGGCCGTACCACCTGATATCGCAGTCCTTAAAGACCTGTAATACGGCCCGGGCATGACTGAAATCAGAAACGAAATTGGAGTCCATCACATAGAGGAGACGTCTTTCGATAAAGTAAGGGATGTCAGGGTGCCAGTGCCGAGCCAGCCAGGTTTTCCATCGCGCCTGCGGGGGCCTTGGACCAAAGACAGTCATCAGCTCCTTGCGAATGGCTTCAGGCGGCCGCCCCCGGTACCTTCTTCCGAAAAATTTCTGAACACCGCAGAATGTGCATCCGACCGCACAGCCGCGGGTGGTTTCAATGACTTCCCCTGGATGGTAGAATTTTTTATTAAACAGGTCACGCCTCATGGCCGGAAGGTGAGCCAGGTCTGTCGCCTGTCCAACATATGTTTTCTTCAGATTTCCCTGGGAGAAATCATCAAGAACCTTTCCCCATATGGCTTCAGCTTCTCCACGGATCACGGAATCGGCGTGTTCCAGGGCCTCGTCCGGCAGAGCCGTGACATGAAATCCACCCAATATTACCTTCGCCCCTTCAGACCGCAGACGATCGGCAATGTGATACACATTCGGCATGTGGTGGGTCAGTCCGACAATCAGGGCCAAGCGACAGCCCTGCCCATACGGAACAGGTTCATTGGCCTCGTCTATGAGGCGGATAGTGAATCGGTCCGGGGTCAGGGAAGCGATTGTCGCGAGCCCGATGGCGGGATATCCGAGAAGTGGCAAGCGGATGCCAAATGCCTTGTTGCGTGCCCTGGAGCCCGTTGAGGCCGCTATGAGAAATATGGTGGGATGATCTAAGCTGCCGCCGGAAAGAATGCCTGATTTTCCCTGATAACTGCTATGTTGACGATCACTGTTTTTCAAATGGCCTCTCATGGGCGGGAATTGTCATACATAAAACCACACATCAGACAGCGGACCATGACGTAACCACCCTCCTGATGGCATTTCTTTGCTGCCTGTTCTGAACAGAGGGGGCATACAATCCACTCCACCTCTCCTGTTCGCATAGTTAATCATTGGGGTCAGGTCTTGTATCTTGACATGAAGCAAGATTCAAGACCTGACCCCTTTTCCTCCAACTCTCCTTCTTTTCCCTCCTGAAGCTCGAGATGCCTCTTTTATTTCTCAACGCTATACATAACCTTTGCTGCTGCCTCGGCATTTCTCAGCATGGCATAGTCTACCGTGTCTTCGGCACCGGTCGAGCTGGTCCTCAGAAACTCCTCATGTATTACCTGTCCGGTCTCCTTGTCGATGAATTGATATTTCGCGGCGAAGTAAGCGGTCCCGGTGTGCTCTCCAAATGGAATGAATGAGCGTCCAATCCGTCCCCCCACCGTCGGGTGGGTGTACTCCGCGACCTCTCCCCTGATGAGAAGGGTTTTTTTACCTGCAGGGACCTCTGCAGTCCCTTCCTTGATGATTATTTCAAAGATACCATACTTCTGAGCATACCTGCGGACCTGGTAGACGATGTTTTCAGCAAGCTGGTCACCTGACGTGTCAGGGGCAGGAACATGGGGGGGGACCTCAAATTCCTGGACTTCAACGGCTTTGTAGTCCGCGAAAAGAAGGTCCTTCCCCACAGCCATGCTGCTGAACGCAAAGACCATCGTCACTACCACCAACATTCCTAACAATCTCCTTATTCTCATGCTTTTTCCCTCCTTCTTCATTTTTTATTTTCTTGTTTATTTTTCCCCTACCTTATAGCTATAGATGACCCGAGCGATATAGTTTGCTACCCGAAAGGTAAATCCTTTCGCCTCAGCCTCATGCAGGACTTTGTTGCTTGCCTTGTCCACAAATTCAAAGTTTACCGCACAGGTGCCCTTGTCGGAGTAGGCAGTAATTGTTCCCTTTACCAAGAGGATCTTTTTGCCAGCGGGTACTTTTTGTGCACCTTCCATGATCACCATTTCGAAGAGGTTAAACTTATCACTATACCGCATGATCTGATATATGATCTCATAAGCCAAGTCTCGGCCAGCCGAGTCCGGGGCGGGGACATTGAGAGGTACCTCGAACGGCCGCACCTCTGCCACCTGATAATCTTTTAATAGTGGATTTTCTGCTTGTGTTACGCCTCCAGTCGGCGCAAGGATGATTGCTACAATTGCTATTAATACTATGATCGGGATGTTGATTTTTAAATTTTTCATAGTTAAATCCCTCACTTTTACATAAAGTAAGTACTCGTGAACACACCTATGGTTCAATATGATTCAATCCACATCTCAATGGCCTGAGGGTATATCCTCCATTGCCGAAGGGCGGAACGCTCTAATGCGACCGTACACTCATCTATCGTCAAAGAGGCCTTGAGAGAGTTCCACAGTCCGTCTCGTGCCTTCTTTTCCCTAATTATGAGACGCCACATGAGATCAAAAAATAGAGCGAGGGGTTTTGGTGAATCCCTACGAAGATCTACTATAACACATTTTCCCCCTTCCTTCAATACTCGCGCAGCTTCATTAAAAAATGCGAGAGGGTCTTCGAGATGGTGCATGGTGTGCACACAGAGCACCAAGTCGACACTCTTATCCTTGATAGGGAGGGCATAGGCGGAACCGACCTGAAAATGCACCCGATCCTCCACCCCTCTTTCCCGGGCATTGGCCCGGGCTGTCTGTACCATGGCCGGAGACAAGTCAACGGCAACAAACTCCATCCCCGGCAGTTTTTCGGCAATCGCTATAGGAAAGATGCCCGGTCCTGTTCCCACATCGAGGGCGACGCCGTGCTCAATACCCTGGGCACGTATCCTGCCAAGCACCCTCTTTACCGGAAAATTCATATGCCGCTTGGCCATGCGGCTGTAGTATTCCGTCAGTGCCTCATCTTCGAGGGGGCTTGCCTCAGGTATCCTCTCTTCGGCGATCATGGTTTCCCCGCTGCCAAGACCAATATCCCCTGGGCCACCGTCTCCCCCGCTGCCTCGGCTTTGACCCGTACCTTGGCCATCTCACCGAAACTGAACTCCACGTCGGCAGAAAGGGTGAGAACGGCCCCCGGCGTGATGGCCTTGTCAAATTGCATTTCTTCCACTTTCACCAGGAATCCCATCCCTTCTTCTTTGGCACTCAATAGGGCAATTCCACCGGTCTGGGCCAAGGCCTCCACGATAAGCACCTCTGGCATGTACGGTTCTTGGGGAAAGTGACCCTCAAGGAAGAAATCGTCACAGCTGACCGCCTTTACCGCCACGGCCCTCTGCCCGGGTTCCAACTCCACCACCCGGTCGATCATACGGAAGGGAAAGCGGTGGGGCAAGGCCCCTTCCATAGTGTTGATCATCCCCTTATGATCCACCATATATCCAATGCACCTTTCGTTATTCCCAGGGTCAGGGAGATACCCAGCAGAGATCCCGCCAGCAGCAGTGCCGTCCCCTTCACCCTGTCTTTGCCCAGAAGGTAAGAGAGTACGGTGGCCGAGAGGACCCCGAACCCCCTGATGGGAAGGGCGCACAGCAGCACGATCCCCACGTTTCCCCATGAGGAGACCTTCTGAACGAGCTTCCTCTGCTGCCAGGTCTCTGAGGCCTGCTTCACCCGTGTCCCCACCCAGCGCAGAAAGGGGATGCGGGAGGAGCGCTCCAAAATGAAACCGTACACCGGTATCTGAACATAGTCATACCCCCAGGCCAGAGGCAGATAGACATACAGGGGGAGGTGATTGATGATAGCGAATACCACGGAGGCGGTCCTCCCGATGGTAAAGTGCAGGAGGGTGAAGATCACGAAGGCGTTCTGCGGCGACTCAAGAAATCCCATTGCCCCTCCCCAGAATGATGGCCATATACGTCCCATCCAAAGAAATACCCGTATGCAATATAGTCCTAACCGGGGTCTTCAGCCCCTCTCTCACAATCCTTAGACCGCACAGGGGATCAGAATATTCATAATTGATGGTGGGGGGGATCACCCCCTGTTCCATAATGAGGAGGTCAGCCGCTATCCTTACCCCTCCTGAGGCTATCCCCTCCCCTATCATCGACTTGATAGAGCTGATGGGGATGTCGAGAGAGCGGTCCGAAAGGGCGAAGCTGAGCCCCTCGGCCTCCATGCGATCCAGACGGGGTGAGGCATTGCCGGCGCCATCGATGAAGTCTACCGTTTTCATTCCACCCCGTTGTAAGGCACCTGATATAGCCCGTGCCACCCCTTCACCTGGATGAGTAGCGCCGCCAGTTTGGGCAACGCCGAGGATCTGACTATAAATCCGTGCCTTCCTCTGGAGGGCATCCGTTCTTCGCTCAAGAGTCATAATACCGGCCCCTTCTCCAGGAACAAAACCATTTCTCTTAAGGTCATAGGGGGCGCTCCTCTCACCCTCGCCTGCATCCCATGCCGTCAGGCGCAGTTCGTTCCATCCCCGGTATAAAATAGCGCTTAGTTCATCCACCCCCCCTGTCACAATAACATCGGCCCGTTTGGCGAGCAATTGCTGGCTAGCGAAGAGCATGGCGGCCTCTGCCGTGCAGAAGGATTGGACCACCGTACTGTTGGGCCCCTTTATCCCGAGTTCGATGGAGGCGTTGCTGGCTGCCGCATTGGGCACGGTGTTGGGGAACAGAATGGGGTTGAGGTCCCCGGGTCCCCGCAGCACCTGTCCCCGGTGAAAGGCCTCGGAGCTGACCACACCGCAGAACCCGGAACCGAGGATGATTCCCGTGCGCTCTGGGGTGACATCCTCACCGATGGTGAGGCTCGCATCCTCTAAGGCCATCCTGGAGGCGGCGATGGCAAATTGGCTGGCCCGATCCAATCTTCTGATCTTGAGGGGTCGGATGAAGTCCTTGGGATTAAACCCCTGCACCAGACCCCCTTTCTTCGAACGAACGGGCGTTGTGTCAAAGGTTGCAATCTCCTCAATCCCATTCCTTCCCTCGACCAATCCCTGCCAAAAGGCCTCCTTGCCGGTGCCCAGGGGACTGATCACTCCTACTCCTGTGATCACCACCGCTTCCATACGTTTTACAGATCCCCCCTGCCGAAGACCAAGGTGGTGCAGTTGCCCCCGAAGGCAAAGGAGTTGGACAACGTGATTCGTACCTCTGTGCTCTTGGGCTGAGGGCAATAGTCGAGGTCGCAGACCTCATCGCCGCGCTCAAATCCGGCAGTAGGGGGTATGAAATGGTGTTGTATTGCCAACAGCGAGGCCACCGCCTCCAATCCCCCTGCAGCCCCGAGACAGTGTCCGATCATCGATTTGGTGGAACTCACGGGGATCTGATGGGCCTCTTCCCCCCATACTGCCTTTATGGCCAGGGTCTCCACTTGGTCGTTGAGGATGGTCCCGGTGCCGTGGGCGTTGATGTAGTCAACCTCCCCTGGCCTGACCCCGGCATCCTGAAGGGCCTCGTTCATGATCCTCGCCTCCTCCTTCCCCGTTTCCTCAGGCGCGGTGATATGAAAGGCCTCCCCCCCGAGGGAGTAGCCGAGAAGCTCTCCATATATCCGCGTCCCCCTCCCCAGGGCCCGTTCCTTGTCCTCCAAGATCAGCACTGCCGCCCCCTCCCCCAAGGTAAGTCCCTTGCGTCGAGCATCGAAGGGGTGGCAGGGAAGAGGGTCTACCACCTGCAAGGAGCAGAAACCGCCGAAGGTCAGCTCACAGAGGGCCTCTCCTCCGCCACAAGCCATCACGTCGGCCTCTCCCGATTTGATAAGCTCGGCCCCGTAGGCGATGGAGGTGGCGGACGAGCTACAGGCGGTGGTAATGCTTGCCCTCGGGCCTTGAAACCCGAAGTGCTCTGCCAAGCGATCGGTGGCATAACTGGGGACAAAGGGAAGAAGGAGGGAGGGCCTCGGTCTCTTCCCATCCAAGAGTTGTCGATGGTACGCCTCAGCCGAGCGCATGCCCCCTGCCCCGACCCCGAGGCATACCCCACTGCGCTCCCCATTGCGTGCTGTGCTTTGTAATCCGGCATCGGCACACGCCTCGTGGGCAGCGATCAAGACGAATTGATCGTCCCGGGAGAGACGGCGCAGCTCCCGCTTGTCGAAAAAATCCAGGGGTTCGTATCCATCGATCTGCGCCCCCATGCTCGAAGGATAGCCGGTACAATCGAAGAGGGTGATCTCCTTGATCCCCTGCCTTCCCTCTTGCAGGGCAGCGAGGAATTGTGCCACAGTGCTTCCCGTGGCACAGATGACCCCCATGCCGGTGATAACCACCCTTCGATTATCCTCCATCGCCCGTCCTCTGCGCAATCAGGTCCAGGAAGGCCTCCAAACGAGTCTTGACTCCCTCCACGGCGGTGTGTTCGTCGAAGGTAAGGGTCATAAAGGGGATGGCCCCCTTTGTACTCCTTCCGACTGTCCTTTTGAGAAACTCCTGCATCAGGGCATCAATGCCGCACTTAAAGGAGGTAACAAAAACGATGCCATCGACGTTCCCGTGCTCAACGAAGGAGAGGATGCTCCCCACGATCTCCCGCGCAGTCTCCCAGTAGATTTCTTTGGAAAGCGAGGAAACGCGCTCTTCCCTCTCGTGAAAGGGTATGATATGTGAGGTCACTATCTTCGCCCCCCATCCCTGGGCCAGGGCAAGGAGGTCTTTATTGATGAAGGGGTCAAAGAGATTATAGGGTCGACCGATGAAGGCCAGCGTGAACCGGTAATCCCGTTCAGCGGTGGAGCGGAGGGGGGAGTCGAGCTCAAAGAGCTTATCAGCCCCTAACGTGTTTATCCTGTCGGTAAGCTCTCTATTAAACGTTTGGTAATACTCCTCGCCCAGCTGGTAGGCACGCCCCACTTTTTTGAGATCTATCCCACTCCTCTTCGCCATATCGAGGAGAAATGCCTCCAGCCCCTTCCTCCCCTGACGCAGGTCTATTACCCCATCCCAGATCTCCAGTGTATCCTTGAGGGCTAACCTCAATACATCGGGGGCCCCTCGGAACTTGGGGCAGAGGATGTTGCGACCGTCCAAGCTGATCAGGCGGGGAAGAAAAAGGGCGTCTACCTTACCCACCAGGTTTTGGGAGTGAGGAATCAACAACTTTAAGGGGAAACAACTGTCTTCGTAGAACGTGACACCCTTTCGCAAGATCTGTTGGACCTCTCCATCTGAGGTCACCACTTCCATCTCCAATTCCCGCAAAAAGGTCCTCCAGAGGGGAAAGAGCTTATAATACATCAAAGACTTGGGGATACCGATGCGCATGCGGCTCAATCATTAATTCGCTGACAATTAATAGACGATATCATCGAATAGGGTAAAAGGCAAGGTACGCTACGGCGAAGAGTTGTTGACAATCGCCTTTGATCGATGCTAATTAATGAGATAGTGAGGGTAATCGTGGGGGGAGGTATATGTGTCCGGTATGTCTCTGTGTTATCATGCGACCACAGCAGAGGTAGATTTGGGGGCTCTAGCCTATAACTATCATCAGCTGCGTCAACTTGCCCCCCCTTCGGTCAAGTTCTTGACGGTGGTGAAGGCCGACGCGTACGGTCATGGTGCGATCCCCGTATCCAAAAAGTTGGATGAGTTGGGCACCGACTTTCTGGGTGTGGCGACGGTACAAGAAGGGGCAGAGTTGCGGAATGCGGGGATCAAAACGCCGATCCTCGTCCTGAGCGGCATCTATCAAGAGGAGATAGAAGATGTCTTAACATATGAACTCACCCCCATGGTCTATCGCTTGGAGATCGCCGAGGCCCTCTCCGCCACGGCGAAAAAAAAAGAAAAAAAGATTCCCATCCATATCAAGGTGGATACCGGTATGGGGAGAATTGGAGTGCTTGCTAAGGAGGCGGTCGCCTTTGTGAAGCGCGTACGAAAATTCGAGAACCTGGAAATAGAGGGGATTGCCTCCCATTTCTCTACGGCAGATGGGGG
>CAYWLI010000033.1:7976-20540 GCA_964459135.1 uncultured Thermodesulfobacteriota bacterium
TTCTCCCATAAGCTACGGACGGACCTTCATCACCCAGCGCCCCAGTCTCATCGCTGCCATTCCCGTAGGGTATGCCGATGGGTACAACCGTCTCTTCTCCAATCGCGGGGAAATCTTGATTAAAGGGATGAGGGCGCCGGTGGTAGGGAGGGTCTGTATGGATTGGACCATGGTGGATGTGACCGACATCCCCGGCGTTGCGGTGGGGGATAAAGTGGTGTTAATGGGGAGTCAATTGGGCAAAGAGATAACCGCCGAAGAGTTGGGGGAGCGGATCGGGACCATTTCCTATGAGATCCTCTGCTCAGTGGGAAAAAGGGTCCCGCGTATCTATAGAGGTTAACGTATGGTTAAGGTGTGGAAGACAATTAATCTCGTGGGTGAGAAGATCGTAGGGTACGTCAAGGAGATGGGGCGGATGTTGCTCCTCCTTGTGGATACCATCCGCTGGTCCTTGTACCCCCCCTTCAGGGTGGACCTCCTCTTTCAACAGATGGAGCGGGTGGGGGTGCGGTCCGTCTTGGTGGTGGTCCTTACCGGGGTCTTTACCGGCATGGTCTTGGCCCTCCAGAGCTTCCATGCCACCAGGGCTTTTGGGGCTGAGACCATGGTGGGCGTTGCGGTCGCCTTGAGCATGACGAGGGAGTTGGGACCGGTCCTCACCAGCTTCATGGTCACGGGGAGGGCGGGATCGGCCATGGCTGCGGAGATCGGTACCATGAGGGTTACCGAACAAATCGATGCACTCTCTGCCATGGCGGTAAATCCCATCAAGTACCTTATCGTCCCCCGGGTGTTGGCCAGCATACTTGTGGTCCCCATGTTGACCGTCATCGCCGACTTTGTAGGAATCGTCGGTGGGTACTTTACCGGGGTCACCATGTTGCGGATCAACGCCGGGGCCTATGTGGCCAATATGGAGAAGTACGTTGAGTTGAATGATATATACCATGGAATCATCAAAGCAGCGGTCTTCGGTCTCATCCTCTCCGTCATCGGATGTTATAAAGGGTATACCACGACGGGGGGGGCGGAAGGGGTGGGGAAGGCCACCACCGAGAGCGTGGTCCTGGCAACGGTGACCATCTTGATGGCAAACTATCTTTTGACGGCGGCGATGTTCTAGCATGATAGAGATCAGGGGATTACACAAATCATTTGGTGCACTGAAGGTCTTACAGGGGGTAGACCTCCAAATCCCGAAAGGGAAGACCACGGTCATCTTGGGTCGCAGCGGTGTAGGGAAAAGCGTTCTGCTGAAACATATTATCGGACTCATCAGACCCGATAGGGGAAAGATCTGGATCGATGGAGTGGACATCACCCTGCTGGGGGATACAGAGCTCAACGAGCTGAGAAAGAAATTCGGCATGCTCTTCCAGGAGGCGGCGCTCTTTGACTCCATGAATGTGGGGGGAAATGTGGCCTTCCCGCTGCGCGAGCATACAAAGCTCAGTGAAAAGGATATTAGGGAGATCGTGGCTCAAAGGTTGGAGCAGGTGGGACTCCCTGGCTTGGAGGAGAAGATGCCGGCCCAGCTCAGTGGGGGGATGAAACGGAGAGTGGGCCTGGCCCGGGCCCTCGCTCTGGACCCGGAGATCGTGCTCTTTGATGAACCCACCAGCGGTCTCGATCCCCCGATGGCAGAAGCCATAGAGGATCTCATCATGGAGACTCAGCAGAAATTGGGAGAGACCTTTGTGGTCATCACCCATAACATTACCGTGGCTTTTCACATCGCCCACAAGATAGCTATGTTGCATGAGGGCAGGATCGTAGCGGAAGGTTCTCCTCGAGTCTTCAGGAGGTCGTCGAATCCCGTCGTTCAGGCCTTCATGGCTCGAAGAGAGGAAAAGGAGGTGCAAGAATGAAAGGAGGCAAGGTTAGCACCGAGGCAAAGGTGGGAATCCTGGTGTTGGTGGGGATCATCCTGTTGTTCTTCATGTCCTTCAGGGTAAGCAGGCTGGAGCGGATACGGGGTGAGATCTACACCGCCCTTTTCCCCTCGGTCTCAGGCCTGGTGGTCAATGCCAACGTAGAGGTGGCGGGTGTGCCTGTGGGAAAGGTGGAAGATATCGGCTTGGAGCAGGGGAGGGCCAAGGTGTGGATGAAGATCGGTCAGGTCCAACTCCATGAGGATGCCGAAGCGATCGTCAAGACACACGGAGTCCTGGGAGACAAATATATCGAGATCAGACCGGGCTCCCCTGATGCCCCCTTCCTCCCGCCGGGATCAGCAATTGTTAATGCGCAAGCAGCACCGGACATGGACCAACTCTTTGTCTCTCTGGAATCCGCCGCCCAGGGCATGGCCGAGCTCGGCAAATCCCTGCAAGCGGCCATCGGGGGAGAAGAGGGACAGATGGCAGTCAAGGAGATCATTACTAACCTCCATGTTGCGAGCGCAGGCCTCAAAGACGTAGTCCAGGATAACAAGGGTAAGGTCAACAATATCGTCGCCAACCTTGAGGACATAACGGAAAAGATAAACGAAGGGGAAGGGACCTTGGGGAAGCTCGTGTCCGATGAGCAGTTTTACAATGAGGCCGAAAAGACCATGAACAAGCTGCAAAAGGCTGCGGAAGGGGTGCAGGAGCAAACCCCCATCACCACCCTGGGGGCCCTGTTGGGTCTCTTCTTCTAATCGGCGGGAGAGGTCCTGTGTCCCGCCAGGCCTTGCTGGGCTTTGTCCTTTTTGCTCTCTGTTTTTCTCTGTTCCTCTTCCCTGCCCGGGGAGGGGCTTCAGGTATATGGCCCCTCTTTTCGTATTATGCCTCCGAGGGGCAGACAGAGGTGGAGGTACTCGGTCCCCTCTTCACATGGAGGGAAGATGGGCAGGGGGGCGAGTGGGGGATTCGTCCTTTCATGTATCTCACCAAAGATCCTGCACAGGAACTCTGGCGGTGGGAGTTTTTATACCCCCTTGGAAAGTATCAGAGCAAAGAAGGAGACAACAAATCCTACCTCGTCCCCTTCAGCCTCTTCAGGGATGAGGTGACTTCGTCCGCACCCGTACGGAGGGAAAGGGCCTCTTCGTTCTTGACCGCCTTTTGGGGGCAGACCGATGAGGGTGAGGGATATGGTGGATTTTTCCCCTTCGCTGGACGGCTCAAGGAGAGGTTCGGGCGGGATGAGATAGCGTTTTACCTCTGGCCCCTCTATTCACGCATTGAGGACGAAGGTGAAATAACCTGGCGAACCCCGTGGCCAATTGTCTCACGAATGGGGGGTGCGGCGGAAGGCCGCTATATCTGGCCCCTCTGGGGGTACAAGGAGAGAGATGGAGAATACGCTAAAGGCTTTGTCCTGTGGCCCTTCTACACCTATATGGATCAAGACCTCGACACCGACAATCCCGTAAAGAAACGGTTTTATCTCCCCCTCTACGCCACCGTGCGCTCACCCCGGGGAAGGGTCGATATCTTCATACCCCCCCTCTTCTTTCATCAATGGGCCTACGATTCTTCCTTCGAAAAGTGGGAATTTCCCTGGCCCTTTTTGACGCTGGTAAAGGGAGAAGGGGTGAGGGAATGGCAGATCTTCCCCCTCTTTCGGCTACGCGATGAGGAACGAAAGAAGCGCTTCTATGTTCTCTGGCCCCTGTATAAATACGAATGGGACCGTATAACAAGTGAAGAGGAGAAGGTCCGCCGCTTCCTTCTCATCAACAAATATCGCGTGGTCAAGGAATTGGGTACGGGGAAGGAGGCCCTGGATGCAAACCTCTGGCCTCTCTTCGACTATCGCAAAGGATTAGGGGGTGAGATAAAACTCCATATCTTTCCCCTCCTCCCCCTTCATGATGAAGGGATGGAGCGCAATATCTACCCCCTCTTGTGGATCTATCGATATACTCGTTCACCTGAGGGCGAAACCCTGTCGGACCTTCTCTGGGGGCTGTACCGCCGTAGGACTGTATCCCAATGTTCGTCTACCCAATTTGCCTTCCTCCTTCGCATCGACAAGAGGGGGGAAGACACCCTTTCCCTCTTTTTCCTTGAAGGATTGATTCGCTATTATCACCACGCACAAGAAGGGGGGAAAGTGGGGTTTTTCTTTATGGATCCTTCAAAGTGACGCCAGGGGGTAAACAGCGATCATGGCGAGAGGGTTCCCAATTAATCCCCCATATCACCTTATCACCTTGCGCAAAAAAGACCGGATGGTAATTCCCTTCTAAGAGCGGTATTGCGATCCGGGCCAATGAGGACGGCGCCTTTCAGCTCTTTCTCGTGAATCCGTGAATTGTGGTCATGAGCAAATGACTGTTATTGTATCAGAAACCACAAAAACCTTAAAAATGCTTGACAAATTAAAGAATTATAAGATATATATTAGACAGGTCGAGCAAGCAGTTCTTCATGAGAGTTACTTCACAAAAAAAAGGAGGGTTTTAGTTATGAGGAAAACACTAGTTTTGGGATTGTTCGTTGTATTTTTACTAACTCCGCTGGTGGGCTATGCCGTGGTGGACACAGTTGATGTTTCGCCGAACCAGGATACTATTGTCATTACTACGGACAAGAGTTCTTATTTCGGCGTCCCCAATAAGGCTGTGGGTGTTCCACGAGATTTTGACGAGACAGAGGCAGCCATTAACAAGGCGGAGCAGTCCAAGGGAGCCAAGTCTTGTCCTGACAAGCTTGCCCAGGCCAAGGACCTGGCCAAAAAAGGGGCCGAGACCTATTGGGCCTGTCGTACTAAGGAAGGCTTAGCTATGCTCGCCGAGGCCCGAAAGTTGGCAAAGGAAGTGGAGCTCTGTACGACCGTTGCCCTGAGCGGTGGCGTACATTTCGCCTTTGATTCGGCTGAGCTCACAGCGAAAGGCCGGGGGGTTTTGGACGAACTCATCCCGGGCTTAAAGGCAAACCCCGGTATGAAAGTTACGCTGGCAGGCCATACCTGCAGCATCGGGAGCGAAGCATATAATCAGAAGCTCTCGGAGAGAAGGGCCCAATCAGTATATAATTATTTAGTTGCAAAGGGTATTGCTGCAGAACGATTGACAGTATTCGGTTACGGGGAGATGCGTCCTGCTTTCTCCAATGATACAGAGGATGGCCGTTCCAAGAACCGACGAGTTGAGGTAATTATTAAATAAGGAAGTTGCACTATGCCCCTCGTGCGGAACTGTGTGCTGTAAGCATGTAAGCATGAGGGAAAGATAAAGAGACCTTTTTATTTATAATAGTCCCCATTGTCGGGAAAATCAGACAAGGGGTGTGATGCCGATCTCGTGATGCTCTTCTATCACCGAAATGAGTGAGGGGCGTAGAAAGCGAGAGAGAGGATGAAGAGATCGAGCGCACATCCCTTGTCTTTTTATACAACCCGATCTGTGCATATTCGGCTGACGTATTGAGGGGTCAAAGGGTCGTTAATCCAGGCAACCTCCTGTTTCCTCGGATTAACTTCTTCAATAAGAGCAAAAAGATCTTAAGTTTAAATAGTTTTTAAAAAAATTTAACATTATAAATAAGTTTTTTTGACAAATCGGTCGTTTATAGGGTAAACTCTAAACATATAGCTATTTCATTGAGGTAAAAGAATTACGTAAAGGAAGGGGGAAAAAGTGGCGAAGGCGAAAAAGACAGAAACAGCTCAAGAAGGGGACGTAGTCAAGGTCCACTATACTGGCAAACTCAAGGACGAAAGCATATTCGATTCCTCACAGAACAGTGACCCCCTGGAAGTCACCTTAGGGACCGGGCAGGTAATTCCTGGCTTCGAAAAGGCGGTGGTTGGCATGGGCGTGGGTGATTCCAAGACCGTCGAGATCGCGGCTGAAGATGCATATGGTTCTTATCGGGATGAGTTGGTCGTGGAGATCGACAAGGAACGGA
Source organism: uncultured Thermodesulfobacteriota bacterium (assembly GCA_964459135.1). Taxonomy (GTDB): domain Bacteria; phylum Desulfobacterota; class B13-G15; order B13-G15; family RBG-16-54-18; genus CAYWLI01. The sequence continues at coordinate 13,820 of CAYWLI010000033.1, forward strand.
TACCGGAAGATCTCACGGTAGAGGTGGGGCAACAACTTGTCTTACGCCAAGCCGAGGGGCCACCCATCAGGGTGAAGGTAACGGACATGACAGAACAGTCCGTGACCTTGGACGCCAATCACCCCTTGGCAGGACAGGTTTTGACCTTTGAAGTCCAATTGATAGAGATCGTTTCGTCAGGCTGAAGCCTCCGAAGACACATAATCCCCGAGGAATCGGGCCGTGTATGATCGCTCCTGCTGTTCCAGGATTTCCCACGGATTGCCTTGGGCAACGATGTGTCCTCCCCCTGATCCTCCTTCAGGTCCCAGGTCGATGATATAATCGGCCTCTTTAATCACCATCAGATTGTGCTCGATGAGGACAGCGGTATTACCTCTGTCAACCAACGCGTGTAGCACCTTGAGGAGTTTTTCGATATCGGCAATGTGGAGGCCGGTTGTCGGCTCATCGAGGATGTAGAGCGTCTTTCCTCGAGAAGATTTGCTCAGCTCGGCGATAAGTTTCACCCGCTGGGCCTCCCCACCCGAGAGGGTAGGGCTTGGCTGACCGAAGGTGAGGTAACCGAGCCCCATCTCCACCATCATCTCGAGGGTCCGTCTTATCCGGGGTATAGCGGAGAAAAACTCCAGCCCCTCTTCAAAGGTCATCTCCAATATCTGGGAGATGTTTTTCCCCTTATAAGTTACTGCGAGGGTCTCATCGTTGTAGCGGCGTCCCAGGCACCCCTCGCACCCCACATAAACATCGGGGAGGAACTGCATCTCGACCTTGACGGTGCCCTGCCCTGCGCACTCCTCGCATCTCCCCCCTTTAACATTGAAGGAGAACCGCCCCGCACCGTAGCCTCTCATCCTCGCCTCAGGGGCCAGGGAGAAGAGGTGTCTGATCTCATTAAAAAGCCCCGCATAGGTGGCGGGGGTGGAGCGGGGTGTCCTCCCGATGGGGGAGTGATCCACTTCCAGAACTTTCCCCAGGTGTCCCCACCCCGTGATTTCATCGTGGGCTCCAACCCTGCCTTTTACATCATTCAGGAGTCGTCTGAGGCCGCTGTAGATGGTCTCTTTCAACAGTGTCGATTTCCCCGATCCCGAGACACCCGTGATACAGGTGAGGATACCCAGGGGGATACCGATATCGATCCCTTTTAAGTTATGCTCTTTGGCCCCGAGGACCCAAAGCCACTCCCCTTCTTTGGGCGGACGCAGGCGGGAGCTAATCTCTCTGCGAGCGCTGCCGTTCAGGTACACACCGGTGATGGACTCAGGGGAGCGTTGGATCTCCGCCAGGGTGCCTGAGGCCATCACCCTCCCACCGTGCGTCCCCCCTCCGGGCCCTAAGTCGATGATGTGGTCCGCGCTACGTATGGTCTCCTCATCGTGCTCCACGACCAGGATGGTATTGCCCCGATCCCTCATCTCACCGAGGGCCGCCAGTAGCATCTGGTTGTCCCGGGGATGCAACCCGATGGTGGGCTCATCCAGGATATAGCAGACCCCCCGCATGTTGGAGCCGAGTTGGGCCGCCAGACGGAGCCGCTGGGCCTCCCCACCCGAGAGGGTGTCCCCGCGGCGATCCAAAGCCAGATAGGAAAGCCCCACCCGGTTGAGGAATTGCAGCTTGCCCATGACCTCTCTGATGATCCCGTCAGCGATGGAAATCTCGGCCTCATCAAAGCGGAATTCCCCCACGACCCGCTCTACCTCCTGTACGGGAAGTGCAACCAAGTCTCCTATCCCCCACCCCTTTACCTTCACTGCCCGTGCGGTTTCCTTGAGGCGCTGTCCCTTGCAGAGGGGGCATTGCTTTTCTCCCCTATAGGGGAGGAGGTAGTCGGGAGTCCCATCCCCCTCGGCGTATTGCGACAGCTCCCGCAGGATGGGGATGACCCCTTCAAAGCCGTCGCCGCCATAGAGTATCGCCTTCTTCTTCCTTTCTTTTACTGCCCGCAACGGCCTGTCCAGGGGGATGCCGAGACTAGTATGGATCTTCTGAACGATCCTCTTCTTCTGTCTTTTCATCGCCCCCTGCTCAAAGGGTGCGATGGCCCCTCCCTCGAGGGAGCACCCCGGATCAGGGATGATCAGGTCGTCGACAAAATCATCGATGATCCCCAGCCCCTGGCAGCGAGGGCAGGCACCATGGCGGCTGTTAAAGGAGAAGAGCCGAGGATCAAGTTCCTCAAACCCGATACGGCACCGCGGACAATAGAGACGCTGGCTGAAGATTCTTTCCCCCCCTTCAGGGTTCAGGAGATAGATAGTCCCGCTCCCCAACAGCAGCCCTTTCTGTACCGATTCCTGAAGTGCGGAATGCTCCCCTCGCTTGATCGCCCGGCGATCCACGACGACCTCAATCGCGTGTTCATGATAGCGGCTCAGCCGGGGAAGGGGATCCAGATCCACCATCACCCCATCAACCCTGACCTCGGTGTAACCAGCGCGCCGTACCCTCTCAAGGACATCCTTGTGAAATCCCTTGCGACCCAGCACCAGCGGGGCGAGGATCGTCACCTCTCCTCCCTCATACCCCTTCAGGATCTCTTCCGTAATGCCCTCGGGGGGATGGGAAGAGATCTCTCCTGCGCATTGGGGGCAGTGTTGGACACCGACCTTGCTGTACAACAGGCGCAGGTAGTGGTAGATCTCCGTCATGGTGGCCACGGTAGAGCGCCTCCCCCCTCGGCTGGTCCTCTGCTCGATGGCCACTGCCGGGGGAATGCCGGTAACAAGATCTACGTGGGGACGGTCCATGATCCTGATATACTGCCTGATGTAAGCGGAGAGGCATTCCAGATACCGCCTCTGCCCCTCGGCGAAGCAGATGTCGTAGGCGAGGGTTGATTTTCCCGAGCCGGAGATACCGGTGATGACCACGAGTTGATCCCGAGGTATCGCGAGGGTGATATCCTGCAGGTTGTGCTCCTTGGCCCCGGTGATACAGATGGCGCTTCCATTTTTCACGCGCATCTGCCGGGGGGGAGGTGAAACCGACACTGTTTCTTCGCGCAGATATCTATACAGGAAGCGCCCGGTATGGGATGTCTTGCACGCAGCTACCTCCTCCGGGGTGCCAGCAACTACCACATACCCCCCGTCAGCGCCGCCTTCGGGTCCGAGGTCGATAACATAATCAGCACACTTGATCACGTCCATATTGTGTTCAACGATCACCAAGGTATTCCCCTGCTCCACCAGATGATCGAAGGCAGCCAACAGTTGGCGGATGTCTGCGAAGTGGAGGCCGATGGTGGGCTCGTCGAAGATGAATAGGGTGTTCGCTCTCTTCCCCCCTATATGCTGGGCGAGCTTCAGACGCTGGGCCTCCCCTCCTGAAAGGGTATTGAGGGGCTGCCCGAGTCTCATATATCCCAAACCCACCGCCATTAGGGGGGAAAGGGTACGAGTGATTGTGGGGTGCTCACGGAAGAACTCCATGGCCTCCTGTGCCGTCATATTCAGGACATCATGAATGTTTTTCCCGTGATCAAGCACCTCCAATATCTCATCCTTGAATCGTTTACCCTTACACACAGGGCAGGTGATATAGACATCGGAGAGGAACTGCATCTCGACCTTTTCAAACCCCTCCCCATCACACTCCTCACATCTCCCTCCGGGGACGTTGAAGGAGAAGGTTCCTGGGGTATATCCCCGCGCCTTGGCCAGGGGCTGCTGTGCGAAAAGGCGGCGGATGGGATCATAGGCCTTGAGGTAGGTGAGGGGGTTTGCCCGCGGGGTCTTGCCGATGGGGCGCTGATCCATCAGGACAACCTCTGAGATCAATTCCTCCCCGGCGATCTCTCTGAACCTCCCCGGCCTCTCTTCATGGGCACCCTTGGCCCTTTTTAATCCTTTATATATGATCTCCTCTGCCAGGGTGCTCTTCCCCGAACCGGAAACCCCTGTGATGCAGGTCATCATTCTTAAAGGGATCTCGACGTCGATCCCCTTCAGGTTGTGCTCAATAGCCTCGTGGATCCTGATGACCTCCACTGCCTTGGGTCTGCGGCGCACCGTGGGCACGGGGATTTTCAGGTCCCCCTTCAGGTACCTCCCCGTGAGGGAGCGTGGTTCCTCCGTGATCCCAGCGATGGGTCCGTGGTAGACAAGCGCTCCACCCTTTTCCCCGGCACCGGGACCCAGGTCCACGATGTGGTCGCACCCCCTGATGATTTGCGAATCGTGCTCCACCACCACGACCGTGTTCCCCAGGTCTCTAAGGGAGTGGAGGATCTGCATCAGGCGGTGGCTGTCTCTGGGGTGCAGGCCGATGCTCGGCTCATCGAGGATATAGAGGGTGTTCACCAGAGAAGAGCCGAGGGCCTTGGTGAGGCTCACCCGCTCGACCTCGCCACCCGAGAGTGTGCGGGACTGACGGTCCAGGGTGAGATAGCTCAGTCCCACCTCCATCAGGTACTGCACCCTCCCCTTGATCTCCTGCAAAAGGAGTTCCGTCGCCTCATCACCGGGCAGCGCGGCGAGCGCTTGAAAGAAGACCTGGACCTCACCAATGCTCATGGCATGGATCTCGGCGATGTTTTTCCCTTTGATCCTCCACAGAAGCGCCTCAGCCTTCAACCGGGAGCCCCCGCAGTCAGGGCAGGGGATATAACTGCGATAACGTGCCAGGAAAACCCGGACATGGAGCTTATACCGTTTGGTCTCCAACCAGCGGAAGAACCCCCGCACGCCGTAAAATTCTTCGTCTCCGTCAAAGATAGCTTTTTTATCCTCTTCTTGTAGGTCTTTGAAGGGGATGTCGATAGGGATCCTTCGGCGCCGGCAAAAGGCCATGAGGTCTTCGAACTCCAGGCGGGCGATGCCGGTCCACGGCTTGATCGCCCCTTCACGGATAGTCTTGTTCTTGTCCGGAACCACGAGATCAGTATCGACGTCGATAACCCGGCCAAACCCCCGGCAGGTCTCACAGGCCCCGATGGGGGAGTTGAAGGAAAAGAGGTTCGGGTTGGGGTCCCGGTAGGAGATATCACAGTAAGGGCAATGTAGACGGTTACTAAAGAGAAGAGGCTCATCATCTCCCACGTGCACCCTTACCTCCCCCTGACCGAACTGCAGGGCCTGCTCAAGGGAGTCGATGCATCGCTTTCGTTCGTCGGGTCGCAAGACCAGGCGATCGACCACCACCTGAATCTCCCCCTCCAGCTCCACCACACCTTCGAGCGGCACCACCTCGCCCTGTTGGAAAATTCGGATAAACCCGAGGCCGGCGAGCTGTTGTTGGGCCTCCTCTGCTGAGATCCCCCGCAGCCTGAAGGGAAAGGTGATAACCACCTTGGTCTCTGGGGAGAGTTGGGAGAGATGCTCGAGGATGGTCTGGGGGGTCTCTCTCTGTACAATGCGGCCACACTCCCGACAGGCAAGCTCGGCCATCCGGGCGACAAGGAGCTTGGTATAGTCCGTGATCTCCGTCATGGTCCCCACGGTAGAGCGTGAGGTCCTCACCGGGTCCCCTTGTTCGATGGCTATGGCCGGAGGGATCCCCTCTATCCTCTCCACGTTTGGCCGGTCCATGCGGTCCATAAACTGGCGGGCATAGGGGGAGAAGGTCTCCACGTAGCGACGCTGCCCCTCGGCATAGAGGGTATCGAAGGCAAGGCTCGATTTCCCCGATCCGCTCACGCCGGTGACGACGGTGATCTCCCCCAGGGGGATCTCCAGGTCGAATCCCTTGAGATTGTGCTGCCTTGCCTTTATGATCTTGATAGTCTTCTCACCCATAAATACTATTCTAATCACTCGTGAAGGAGAGTGAAAGGGGAACGTTTTTATTTTGCTTTATGTATCGCTTTTTAGTTACTATAGAGCAGGAAATGTATAGTCCGAGGTGATATATGAACCACGTTGAACAGGCAGTCTCGACCTTTCGTGAAGGATTCTCATGATCACAATCCGTCTTCTCCAGTTTTGGAGAGGAGTTCGGCCTCAATCGTAAACTTGCCCTCCGGGTTGCCGGGGCCTTCGGGGGCGGGATGGGGCGCAGGGGCGAGACCTGCGGAGCCGTAACCGGTGCCTTTATGGTTATCGGGCTTAAATACGGTAAGGCAAAAGCCGAGGATGATGCGGCACGGGACAAGACATATGAGCTTGTAGGTGAGTTTGTGGCCAGATTTAAGGATCGTCATGGTTCAATTGTCTGTAAAAAGCTCCTCGGCTATGACCTCAGCAATCCCAAAGAAGGGGAAGCGGCGAAAAAGAAGGGGCTTTTTGATACCCTCTGCCCCCAGTTGGTACGGAATGCAACAGAGATTCTTGAAGAGATACTGTGAGCACTCCACAACAGGCCAAAACCTGTTTACGGATTCATCGAACTTTGCTATAAGTAGACAGAACACATGCAAGCATTAAAAGGTTGTGTTAAAAGGAGTTACGCTCATGGCGGAAAAGGTCATTATCTACGGCAAGGCGGGGTGACCCCATACAGCCTCGGCTAGGTCAGCCTACAGCGATGCTGAGTATTACGATGTCCACGATGACCCTGTAAAACTTCAGGAGATGCTGAAGCATTCCAAGGGTTCTCGGCAAGTGCCCGTTATCGTCGAGGGTGATAAGGTCACCATCGGTCACGGGGGCACCTGAGGGGTCTAAGCTACCGGCAGGCTGCCGGTGAGTTCATCGTGTGGAGTTCCAGCAGGATACATTTCGCTCAATGTCTCTCAGATCAAAACTTCTAGGCCTCGCCCTCCTGGTGGAGGGTGCGG
>CAYWLI010000034.1:0-2895 GCA_964459135.1 uncultured Thermodesulfobacteriota bacterium
GGGCACGAGACGGACTTCACCATCGCGGACTTCGTGGCTGATGTGCGCGCCCCCACCCCCTCGGCGGCAGCGGAGATCGCCGTGCGGGAGAAAGGGGATCTGCTCAGGATGCTCAATGATCGCGTGACGAGGATAGGGAGGGAGATGAATCATTTCCTGGTTCGCAGCCGAGAACAGGTCATTGGCATACAGGGTAAGACCAGGGACCCCCGCCGGAGGATCGAGGAGCATCGTTTACGTTTGGATGAATGCTGGAGTCGCCTCGCCACCACGGTACAACGAACCTGGCGGGAGAACAGAGAGCGGGCCGCGCGGGTCTTACAGATCCTCTTGGCGCAGGACCCCCGTCATGAGATTCGGACCCTCAGAGACGGCCAGGCCCAGCTGAACAAACGATTGCAAGGAGGTATGGCGATACTCTTAGACTCCAAGCGTAAGGGATGGGAAAAGCACGTAGCACGGCTCGATGCCATGAGCCCCCTTGCTATCTTACAGAGGGGATACAGCATCACCAGGCGACTGCCCGACGGGCTGATCCTGAGAAAAGCCGATAAGGTGGGACTGAACGGCCAGGTGTCGGTGCGGCTCCATCGCGGAGAGCTCATCTGCCGGGTGGAGGGGAAGAGATGAAGGCGTCTCTCCGCATAGCCTTGTATTGTATTGTCGCATTCTTCCTTTTCATTGTCCCCTGTTCCGGGGAAAACGTGGTGAAGGTCAGCTGGTTCCCCCAGGAATTGAAGCAGGGGGAGGTACTCTTCGTGACGGTGAAGCTTGAGACAGAGATCTCCTCTGTCGAGGGTGCCCTGGAGGGGACCCCCATCTACTTCTATGAACGAGAAGGAGGCGGGTTCGCCGGTATCGCGGGGGTGGACTTGGCTGCCTCGCCGGGTCAGCGTTCTCTCAGGGTGGAAATCAAGGACCTCGAGGGGAGGTCCTTTGAGCGGGTCTTTCAGATACCGGTACATGCGGGTGAGTTCGAGGTTCAGAGGCTGACGGTGCCTCCGGGGATGGTTGATTTCACGGAGGAAACCTACCAACGGTATCTGGCTGAACGTAAAGAGCTGAAGCGGGTATTTAATCAGATCAGGCACGAGCGGCTATGGCGCAATTCCTTTGTCAAGCCAGTAGAGGGACCGATCACGAGCACCTTTGGCCTGCGCAGGGTATTCAATGATAAAGCGCGAAACCCCCACAGCGGTGTGGATATCGCTGCATCGGAGGGGACCCCAGTGGGTTCGTGCAACGATGGGATCGTGGTCTTTGCCCAGGAGTTGTACTTGGAAGGGAAGACCATTATAATAGATCATGGTTTTGGTTTATATTCTATTTACATGCACTTGTCGGCGATGCAGGCCAGAGAGGGGGATACGGTGCACGTGGGTGAAGTTGTCGGCCTGGTAGGCGCTACCGGTCGGGTGACCGGTCCCCATCTGCACTGGGGTATAAAGTTACTGGGGGCAAAGGTGGATCCCTTTTCCCTCATGCGAGCTGTGCCTTTCGAGGAATGATGGGAATGAAAGAAAAGACCTTTGAGGAGGCGCTGCGGGAGCTCGAGGGGATCGTGAATCGCCTGGAGCAGGGGGATTTGCCCCTGGAGGAGGCACTCCAGTTTTTCGAGGATGGGGTGAAGCTCTCCCGATACTGCCATACCAAGCTTGATGAGGCACAGAAACGGGTGGAAATACTCCTTAAGGATGAAAGTGGAAAGATGACAGCACAACCCTTTGAGCCGACTGAGGATGGAGAAGATGTCTGAGGAGAGAACGGAGATGGAGCGTATCCTCGAGGGCATCGATTCGCCCGCCGATCTGAGGAGACTGGAGCGACGGGATCTCCCACGTCTGGCCGAGGAGATCAGGGAGGAGATCGTCTCCGTGTGCTCTCAGACAGGGGGTCACCTGGCCCCGAGCCTGGGGGTCGTGGAGTTGACGCTGGCCCTGCACTATGTCTTTGATACGCCCCGGGACAAGCTCATCTGGGATGTCGGGCACCAGGCCTATACCCATAAGTTGATTACCGGCAGGAAGGAACGATTTAAGACCCTGCGGCAGGAAGGGGGGATCAGCGGCTTTCCCAAACGGGAGGAGAGTATCTATGACCCCTTCGGGGCAGGGCACAGTGGAACCTCCGTTTCGGCTGCCCTTGGTATGGCCGAAGCCAGAGACCTGCGCGGAGAGGATTTCAAGGTGGTGGCGGTCATCGGGGATGGCGGATTGACAACGGGCATGGCCTTTGAGGCCCTCAACTGTGCCGGGGAGCAGCAGCGGGATCTCATCGTGGTGTTGAACGATAATGAGATGTCGATCTCCAAGAGTGTGGGGGCTATTTCCTCTTATCTCAATAGGATCATGACCGGGCATCGTATCAACCGCTTTCGCGAGGACATCAAAAAATTTCTGCACGAGATTCCGGGGATCGGCAAGTCTATGTTAAGATTCGTCAAACAGGCCGAGGAGTCCTTAAAAGGTTTGGTGGTACCTGGTATCCTCTTTGAGGAGCTCGGCTTTCAATATTTCGGCCCCCTCGAGGGACATCATCTTGACCATCTCATCGATACCTTTCGGAACATCAGGGGGTTGAAGGGGCCGATCCTCGTCCATGTAATCACCCAAAAGGGGAAAGGGTATCTCCCCGCTGAAAAAGACCCTGACATATATCACGGGGTGGGTAAGTTTGATAGGGAGACGGGGAGGATCTACAGCAATTCCTCCCCCCCGACCTACACCAACGTCTTTGGCACGACCTTGGTGAAGCTGGCCGAGCAGGATGAGCGGGTGGTGGCCATCACCGCCGCCATGCCCCTGGGCACGGGTCTCGTGGAATTCTCGAAGCGCTTTCCCGAGCGTTTTTACGATATCGGCATTGCCGAGCAGCACGGGGTGACCTTTGCCGCTG
>CAYWLI010000034.1:2995-15770 GCA_964459135.1 uncultured Thermodesulfobacteriota bacterium
GAGCGTTTTTACGATATCGGCATTGCCGAGCAGCACGGGGTGACCTTTGCCGCTGGGTTGGCCCTGGAGGGGATGCGGCCCGTAGTGGCCATCTATTCCACATTTCTGCAACGAGCCTATGATCAGATCGTTCACGACGTCTGCCTCCAGCACACCCCTGTTGTCTTTGCCATGGATCGGGGGGGGATCGTAGGCGAGGATGGGGCTACGCACCAAGGCCTCTTTGACCTCTCGTACCTGCGCCACATCCCCGGTATGGTCCTGATGGCCCCCATGGATGAAAATGAGTTGCGCCGAATACTCTTAACCGCTATCCAATATGAAGATGGTCCAATCGCCTTTCGATATCCGCGTGGTAAAGGATATGGGGTGCCGTTGGAGGATGAGATCAGACCCTTGGAGATCGGCAAAGGGGAGGTGCTGCGGGAAGGAGAAGATGTCCTCCTCCTGGCCATCGGTTCTACTGTCCATCCCGCATTGCAGGCAGCGACCCTGCTCGATGCAGAAGGGATTGGGGTAACGGTGGTCAACAGTAGGTTTGTAGTCCCCTTAGATGAAGCGTTGATCGGGGATTTGGTGGCACGGCACCGAATCCTCGTAACGGTTGAGGAGAATGTGATAACGGGTGGCTTTGGCAGCGCGGTGCTGGAGTTTCTCCATGCCACGGGGAACACTCCCCCCCGGGTACACCGTCTTGGCGTCCCGGCGCGCTTTGTGGAGCATTCTCCCCAAGCCGTATTACGGAAGGAGTACCACCTTGACGCTGAGGGTATCGCCCAGGAGATACGGACGGCCTTGAACCATGGGAAAGGAGCGACTCGATAAGGTGTTGGTGACGAGGGGGTTGGCACCGAGTAGAGAGCGGGCGCAGTCCCTCATTTTAGCAGGTGCTGTCGTGGTCGATGGCGAGCGGCAGGCAAAGGCGGGAACCCTAGTTCGTCCTGAGGCGGCCATTCGCCTCACCCATGACCCCCAGCCGTATGTCAGCCGGGGAGGCCTGAAAATAGAAAAGGCCCTGGATTTTTTCTCCATTGATCCAAACGGGAAGGTGGTTATGGATGTCGGAGCATCGACCGGTGGGTTCACCGATTGCCTCCTGCAGCGGGGGGCCCGGCGGGTCTATGCCGTCGATGTGGGATACGGACAGCTGGCCTGGAAGCTCCAACAAGACCCCCGGGTGATCAATCTCCAGCGCCGCAATATCCGTCACCTGAGATGGGAGGAGGTGGGGGAGGAGGTGGACTTAGCGGTTGTCGATACCTCTTTTATCTCCCTGGAGCTGGTTATTCCCCCCATCTTCACCTTTCTCAAAGAGGGGGGAGGGCTCTTGACCTTGGTAAAGCCCCAGTTTGAGGTGGGCAAGGGGGAGGTGGGCAAGGGTGGGGTGGTGCGGGATGCTGCGCAGCATCGGCAGACCGTGGAAAAGATCAAGGAATTCGCCATCGGCGAGGGTTTGCTCCCTCGGGGTGTCATTGAGTCCCCCCTCCAAGGCCCCAAGGGAAACAGGGAATTCTTTCTCTACTGTGAGCGCCCCCATGGGAAGGATAGGGCTACCAAAGCCGGTTAAGCTGATCATGAGCCTTATCAGCTCCGATGATCGTCTCCTCCACCAGGTCATTGCGGTATTGGGGGAGCGATATGGTGAGGTCGACTTTACGAGCGATATCCTTCCCTTTGACTTCACCGATTACTATACCGCGGAGATGGGGGAGGGATTGTTCAGGCGGCTTATTACGTTTAGTCCCCTCATCCCCCGGGAGACATTGGTAAGGATCAAGCAGGAGACTAATGAAATAGAGGCACAATTCGCCATGGAGGGAAAGAGGAGGGTAAACATCGATCCCGGGTATATTTGTGCTGAGCACTTGATTTTGGCCACGACGAAGGGGTATACACACCGCCCTTATCTCGGCGAGGGTATCCATGCAGACCTTACCCTGATCTACCGCGAGGGCCAATTCAGGCCTTTGGAGTGGACGTACCCGGACTATGCCTCGTCGCAGGTACGTGAGATCCTTCAGGGGGTGAGGAAGCAATACGTGCACGCATTACAGAGGGGTGAGGCGTGATCAAGAGTATGACCGGTTACGGTATGGCTGAGCGGGACCTCCCTTTGGGGAAGGTGGCGGTGGAGGTGCGCTCCCTCAACCATAAATATTTGGATATTTCCCTTCGACTCCCGCGGGGTTTCTTCACCCTCGAGCCCAAGATCCGCGACCTTGTGAAACAGTGGGTCGCCCGGGGACGGGTGGATCTGACCATGAAGATCGATCCATCGTCCAGCTCCGTTCCCCGGTACCGTCTGGAGGCCGATATGAACCTGGCAGAGGAGTATATCCGCCTCTTAGGTACCATAAAGGAGAAATTTGGCCTCACGGGGGAGGTGACTGTGGATCATATCGCAGCTTCGCGGGAGATCGTGCCTTTTCTTGAGGTAAAGGAAGACGCAGACCCTTACTGGGAGGAGATAGCATCGGTGACGCAAGAGGCATTGGGGGCCTTGGATGCGTCGAGACGCAACGAGGGAGAGGTCCTTGAAAAGGATTTGACGGGGAGGCTGGCAGAGGCCAAGAAGCTGATGGATGAGATAAAGGGGAAGGCTCCCTCCGTGGTCGACTCCTATCGGGAGCGGTTGCGAGAGCGGGTGCGGGCCCTCTTGGAGGGGAGTGACTTTGATGAGCGCAGATTTTACCAAGAGGTGGCCTATTTCGCCGAACGTTCCGACGTCACTGAGGAGATGATTAGGATGGAGAGTCACCTCCGTCAGTTTTCCTCTAAGCTCAAGGAAGAGGGGCCCGTTGGGAGGGGGTTGGATTTTATCCTCCAGGAGATGAGCAGAGAGACGAATACCATCGGAGCGAAGTCGACTGATGCCGATATTGCCCACAAGGTGATAGAGATTAAAGGTGAGTTGGAGAGGTTGAGGGAGCAGGTACAAAATATTGAATGAGAGAGGATACCATGAAGGAAAAACTTTTAAATGTCGGTTTTGGCAACGTCGTGGTCGCCATGCGCGTTGTGGCTATCGTCAGCCCCAACTCGGCTCCCATGAGGAGATTGAAGGACCATGCGAAGGACCTGGGCAAGTTGATCGATGCATCCCAGGGGCGCAAGACCAGATCTATTATTGTTACTGATAGCGATCATGTGATCCTGTCGGGGATCCAGCCTGATACCCTGGCACATCGACTGGCCGCTGGCATAGAGTAAGACGATCAAGGCACAACGGAGAGAGAGGTGGCACAAGGGATTCTCTTTGTCGTCTCAGCTCCTTCAGGGGCTGGCAAGACGACTCTTGTACGCAAAGTTATCGAACAGCTTCCGGGGGTGACCCTCTCGGTTTCCTGTACGACGAGGGTTCCTCGGCCAGAGGAGCAGGAGGGGATCGATTATTTTTTTATCACCCGAGATGCGTTTAATGCTATGGAGCGAGAGGGAAAGTTCATCGAGTGGGCACACGTGCACGGTGATCTCTACGGCACCCCACGTGCCAACATGGCAAAGCTCCAGCATGGTGAGGACCTGGTTTTGGAGATCGATACGCAGGGGGCGAGAGAGATCCGGAAGGAGTTGAATGACGGAGTACTCATCTTTATCCGCCCCCCCTCCCTTGAGGTGTTACAGGAGCGGTTGCAGACCAGGGGTGGGGATTCCGAGGAGGCTATGCAAGCTCGATTGCACAATGCGCAAAAGGAACTTGATCAAATGGCCTGGTACGACTATATTGTAGTCAACGATGACATTGAGGAGGCGACGAGGCAGTTGGCCTCCATTATTATCGCTGAGCGGTGCAAGGCCGCGAGGGTATTGCCGAAAGGAGAAGGATAGGAGGAGGAGATGGCACGGATAACGGTTGAAGACTGTCTCGAGCAGGTGGAGAGCCGCTTTTCGTTGGTGATCCTGGCCGCCAAGCGGACAAAGATGCTCCTGAAGGGGGCCACCCCGTTGGTTGACAGCGATAACAAAATTATTGTCAACGCCCTGAGGGAGATTGCTGCTGGCAAGGTTACGTATACCTATGAGCCCCCAGGAGAGGGTGAGGAGGCTGAAGGTTCCAAGGTGAAGCTTGTGGAGAAAGATGCGGAAAAGGATGTAGAGGAGCAGGAGTCTGCCGAATGATTGGTGAGGTCTCCACGTATTGTTCAATTTAGCCGCAAGGAGGGAGAAACGATGGGAGTGAAGATAGGGATTAATGGCTTCGGCAGGATAGGACGAGTTATTATGAGGGCTGCTCAGCGAATGGGTGCTGATGTGGATTTTGTTGCGGTCAACGATCTCACGGATGCTCAGACCCTCGCCCACTTGCTTACATACGATTCTGTGCATGGTCACTTTCCCGGTGAGGTACAGGGAAAGGACAATGCCATCTTTGTCGATGGAAAGGAGATCAAGGTGCTGGCTATCAAAGACCCTGCTCAGCTTCCATGGAAGGATTTGGGGGTGGAGGTCGTGATGGAGTGCACGGGATTATTCCGAGACAAAGACAAGGCAGCCAAACATCTGGAGGCAGGGGCGAAAAAGGTGATCATCTCCGCTCCCGCTAAGGGACCGGATATCACCATCGTTATGGGGGTCAACCACCAGGAGTATGATGCGAACAAACATCACATCATCTCCAATGCCTCCTGTACCACCAATTGTTTGGCCCCGGTGGCTAAGGTCCTCCTTGATACCTTCGGGATCCAGCGGGGATTGATGACCACCATCCATGCCTATACCAACGATCAGGTGATCTTAGACTTCCCCCATACGGATCTGCGCAGGGCCCGGGCAGCGGCCCTCTCCATGATCCCCACTACAACCGGTGCGGCTGCCGCCGTTTCGTTGGTCCTACCCCAGCTCAAGGGTAAGCTGGATGGGATGGCTATCAGGGTCCCGACCCCGAACGTCTCTGTGGTCGATTTCGTGGCTGAGCTGGAGAAGGAGACAAGTGTGGATGCAGTTAACGCCGCCCTTAAGAAGGCCTCCGAAGGAGCATTGAAGGGTATATTGGGATACACCGAGGAACCCCTCGTGTCTGTGGATTTTAATGGGACTGGGCTTTCTTCTGTTGTGGATGCCCCCAGTACTGCCGTCATCGAGGGGCGGATGGTGAAGGTCTTGTCCTGGTACGACAATGAAATGGGGTATTCGACGAGGATGGTGGACGTGGCCAGATTTATCTCCTCGTAGCCGGAGTTCTTGAAAGGAGTAACTCAGTGGCAATTACGTGCATCGACGAGATCGAGATAGCGGGCAAACACCTCTTTATCCGGGTGGACTTCAACGTACCGTTGGGGGATGACGGTGAGGTGCAGGACGATACCAGGATTACTGCTGCCCTTCCCACCATTCGATATGCCGTCGAAAAGGGTGCCCGGGTGATATTAGCTTCCCACCTGGGGCGTCCCAAGGGGGAGGTGGTGCCGGAGATGAGCCTCTCCCCGGTCTCCCGTCGCCTCTCTGAGCTTCTGGGTCAGGAGGTGGTGATGGCCCCTGATTGTGTCGGTGAGGAGGTCACTGCCCTTGTGGCAAAGATGGAAGAGGGAGCGATTCTCTTGCTGGAGAACCTTAGGTTTCACCCCGAAGAGACGGACAATGATCCGGAGTTTGCCAAGCAATTAGCGGCCCTTGCCGATATCTATGTCAATGACGCCTTCGGCACTGTCCACAGGGCTCATGCCTCCGTAGAGGGGATCGCCCATCACATGAAGGTGGCAGTGTGTGGGCTTCTCATGAAGAAGGAGATAGAATATTTGGTCAATGCCCTGGCCTCCCCAGAGCACCCCTTTGTAGCCATCTTGGGTGGGGCCAAGGTTTCCGACAAGATAGGGGTGATCAAAAACTTAATGGGTAAGGTCGATACTATTCTTATCGGTGGCGGCATGGCCTATACTTTTTTGAGAGCGAAGGGATACGAGGTGGGGAGGTCTCTGGTGGAGGATGATAAGCTCCAGGTGGCCAAGGGGCTTCTCAAAGAGGCCCAAGAAGGCACGGTGGATCTGCACCTCCCCCTAGACCATGTGGTTGCCGAGGAGTTTACCCCTGATGCCGAACATAAGGTGGTCACCAACAAGGAGATTCCCCCCGGTTGGACTGCCATGGATATCGGTCCCCAGA
The DNA here is from genome assembly GCA_964459135.1 of uncultured Thermodesulfobacteriota bacterium. GTDB lineage: Bacteria > Desulfobacterota > B13-G15 > B13-G15 > RBG-16-54-18 > CAYWLI01. The sequence continues at coordinate 9,095 of CAYWLI010000034.1, forward strand.
CTATTGCGGCCTTCTCTGAGGTGATTAAGGGTGCAAAGACCATCGTGTGGAACGGCCCCATGGGGGTCTTTGAGGTGACAGCATTCGCCAAGGGCACCGAGGAGGTAGCCAAGGCGGTGGTCGCCTCTGGCGCCCTCAGTATTGTGGGCGGGGGAGACTCCGTTTCGGCCCTGAGGTCTTTGGGATTGGCCGACAAGGTGACCCATATCTCTACGGGCGGGGGGGCGAGTCTGGAGCTTTTGGAGGGAAAGACCCTCCCCGGCCTGGCTGTTCTGGACCGATAGCGGAGAGGAGTTGAGGATGCGTATACCGATCATGGCAGGGAACTGGAAGATGCACAAAACCGTGAAGGAGGCGGTCGATTTCGTGACCCGCTTGCAGGAGGCACTGGGGGATTGGAAGGAGACCGAAGCAGTGGTAGCCCCGCCCTTTATCGCCCTGGCACCGGTTGCCGAACGCCTCATCGGGACCGGGATTGCCCTGGCTGCCCAGGATTGTTTTTGGGAGGATCAAGGGGCCTTTACCGGAGAGGTGTCCCCCCCCATGTTACGTGATCTGGGGTGTCGGTATGTGATCATCGGTCACTCCGAGAGGAGGGCATATTTTGGAGAGACCGATGAAACCGTCAACAACAAGGTAAAAGCGGTCCTCTCCCATGATTTGTATCCCATCGTCTGTGTAGGGGAATCCCTCGAAGAACGGGAGCGTGGGGATACCTTTAAGATAGTCGAACGACAGATACAGGCGGGTCTCAAGGGACTGGATGGAGCTGCGCCCCAGACGCTCGTGATCGCCTACGAACCCATCTGGGCCATCGGGACAGGGAAAACAGCTACCCCTGAACAGGCCCAGGAGATGCATGCCTTTATTCGGGGGCTCGTGGCCGCAGTGTTCGACTCCGAGGGAGCTGAGAAGGTCAGGATCCAATACGGGGGGAGCGTCAAGCCGGATAATGTCGATGAACTGATGGCACAGCCCGACATCGACGGTGCCTTGGTGGGAGGGGCCAGTCTTGAGGTAGATTCTTTTGCGAGGATCGTAAGATTTGAGAAGGGATAGGAGGATAATTGTATGTGGGGAATTCTTCTGTTTGTACATATTTTAGTGAGCGTGTTGATGATTATGGTCATCCTGTTGCAGACGGGGAAGGGGGCTGAGATGGGAGCCGCCTTCGGCGGTGGCTACAGCCAGACCCTCTTCGGGAGTGCCGGTCCGGTCGGCTTTCTGAATAAGCTCACGACGGTGATAGCTGTTGTGTTCATGCTGACGTCCCTCTTGTTGGCCTTTTTGGCCGCTCATCCACCCACTACCAAGTCGTTGGTGGATGAGGTGCCGCAGCAGGAGGTCCCTGCCACCCCTGCTCCGGCACAAGAGGCTGAGTGAAAAAGGCTTTGGTGCACGGGGTTGTTTGGGATATAATGCATCTTCTGAATGTGCCGAAGTGGTGGAATTTGGTAGACACGCCATCTTGAGGGGGTGGTGGGTTATGCCCGTGCGGGTTCAAGTCCCGCCTTCGGCACCATGATAATGTATCATTGATTTTTTTAAATGAGAAAAGGAGGAGATGAGTGTCCATCTCCTCCTTTTTAATTATGCAGGGTAAATACCGGAAGGGCTCGTTATGATTGACAAACCTTGTGAATTGGTTTCATAATACTATGATTTTTACATTGCTTTCTTGACGGTTAAGTTTATATACTCACCAGGTGGGGGACGAGTGTACGCAAAGCAAGGTGACAACTTTGCGTAGGACGCCAGCTGCCTGGTCACACAGTTGATCCGGAAATAGTTACCCATCGGTTACCTTCACAGAAGGCTCCTCAGGACTACGGAAGCTCAGCAAAGAAGAGGATTCGGAGAGCAAGGCATGAGACGCTACGCCACGGGAATTGTTACGATTGCGGCCATTGTGCTACTTATTGCTGGCACAGTGTGGTTTTCCAGATCACGACCTAATCTTGAAAACGCCAGTGGTAAGGCAGCTCCGGTTGACATTGCACTTGTTAAGACGGGCCATCCAGAAAGACGAAATTTCACCTTGTGCTGCCGGTGGTTTGGTCGTGTGGAAAGCAAACGAGCGGTGAAGGTCGTCGCTCCTGAGGCGGGTCGGGTCGTTTCAATGGAAGCCCGGGACGGAGCAATCACGCAGAAGGGGGAAGCTTTATTTAGTTTGGGTGGTCCCATCGTAGAAAGCCGCCTGAAGACCCGTCAACAGAGAGTAACATCACCTGAAACCGGGATCTTCGCAAACCGTCGGGTCAACATCGGCCAGGATGTCGAAAAAGGGACCCATCTTGTTGATATCATATCGCCAACGGATCTCCGCATCGTTGCCTCCCTTTCCCCACCGGCAGATATCCCACTAGAAGGGAGAACCGCCATAATAAACAGCGCGATGGGGAAGACGATAACCGGCACCGTCGTGAGGGTGATTCCTCAGCGTACCATCACAGGTGTGACGTTCGTCTGGATAATCTGGATAGAAGGGGATGCCATTAACCGACAGATGAAACTCGGTGGAACAGCGAGCGGTGAAATCCCTCTACTCGTCCGGGAGAAGGTGCTCGCCGTTCCCGCCGACGCCATAGTCCGAGATGAGCAAGAACAACCCTTTGTCTTTCTGAACGGACCTGGCGGCTACCGCAAGCACCCCGTGAAGACTAGTCTCACATCCGAAGGCTGGGTCGAGGTTGTCTCGGGCATACCCGAAGGGGCCGAAATCGTGGTGCAGGGCGCCTATGAACTATTCTACAAGGATTTCAGCAAGATTTACAAGGTAGCGGACTGATGCGTTCCTTTTTGCGCTTTATCACGAAGTATCCGAATGTAACGGTTCTCGTGATTGTGGCGATTGGACTTATCGGCATTTACTCCGCCATGCACATGTCCGTTGATCTCTTCCCAAATCTTGAGGTGCCGGTGGTCAACATCATTACCCATTATCCGGGGGCGGCGCCGGAGGATATCGAGCTTCTCATTTCGCGACCTATCGAGGACGAGATGCGCAGCATCCCCGGAGTAAAGCGCGTCGCGTCCACTTCGGTGCAGGGCATTTCGCAGGTCACCGTGGAATTCTCCTGGGGCACCACCGTCTTTGATGCCAGCCAACTTGTGCAAGCAAGGTTGGCGCATGTGCAAGGAGTGCTTCCTCCCTCCGTTACTCCCCGCTTGGAGAACATCGGTACGACGTTGCAAGAGGTGTGTGGCTATGTCTTCTACGGGGGGAACGATCTTGTCACTCTCCGCAACGCGGTGAGCCACGATATTGCGGGACGATTGATGGGTGTCGAAGGCGTTTCTTCCATCCAGGTTCTCGGTGGAGACCAGCGTGCGTTCTATGTCCAGTTTCGACCGGAGACCCTGGCGAGACTTTCCCTCTCCGTCACGGATGTTATCTCGTCTCTTGATAAAGAAAACGTAACCGCCGTAGCGGGGTACCTGGACCGTTCCAGCCGCGAATATCTTGTCCGCGGCGATGCCAGATTGGAAACCCTGGACGACCTGCGCTCCGTGCCCCTCTTCAAAGATGGTAACCCGTCGTTCCTGCTCGGTTCGGTAGCAGAAATTTACGAAGGTCGGGCACCGAGACATTACGAAGTCCGCGGAGATGGCGTCCCGGCGGTGGCAATGGTGGTAAGCAAACAGCCGGGGGCAAGCACCAATAGGGTGGTTGCCGGTATTGACACTGCCATGTCGGATCTGCACAGCCTGCTTCCGCCGGGAACAAGCATCAAGAAGTTTTACGATCAATCTGAGATCATCCGTGAGTCGCAGGACGAGATTATGAGAGACCTTATCATCGGTGCTTCTTTGGTCATCTTAGTGCTCTACTTTTTTCTGGGGTCGCTCTGGCCGACGCTGATTGTGGCGGTGACAATTCCCCTGACGCTGCTTGCCACCCTCACGATCATGCGGCTGTTCGGGCTGGGCTTCAACATGATCACTATGACAGCATTTGCGTTGGCCATCGGCATGATCGTGGATGACGCTATCGTGGTGGCAGAAAACATCTATCGTAAAAGAAAAGTCTCAGCGGATGCCTTGGAAGCGAGCATTTCGGGGGCAGTTGAAATCGCCGGTCCGGATGCATCAGGCACGTTTACCACGGTTGCAGCCTTTCTGCCGCTGGTGATCGTGACCGGCATTGCAGCCCTCTTCATGAAGCCTTTCGGAGTGACCGTCAGCGCCGCCCTCCTTATTTCCCTCGTTTTATCGCTGACACTTGTGCCCCTGATGTTCAGTCGCAGCAAGGGGCCACTGGTCAAAGCCGAGGATTTTCTCGGGGGGCGTCTGCTCGACCTTCTTGATAGGATACTGCAACGGACATTGCGGTTTTCCTTTCGGCACAAGGGGTTAGTCCTGGGGTTGGCTGTGTTATTCCTCTCCGTTGCCGGTCTTGCCACGGTGCTTGGTACGGTATCGGTCCTTCCGTCTATCGATGAAGGCGCTATCCTCATCGAATACGTCATGCCCCCCGGAACATCGCTCAAGGAAAGTAACCGTATCGGCGATGTGCTCGATCGCATCGCCCTGGCCGACTCCGATGTCTCGTGCGTGTACCGCCGCACAGGGTCCCCCGAGAGCGGTTATCAGATCGAGGGGGTAAATAAAGGAGAAGTGCTTATCAAGTTGAAACCGAAGAAGGAGCGTGCCCGGTCGATCACGACCATCATGGCTTCTTTAAAACAGTCTTATTCGCAGATGGATGGCATCGTCTTCCTCTATCACCAGCCGACGCAGGAAAAGATCGATGAAAGTCTCTCCGGCCTCCCCGCCATTTTCGGCGTGATCATATACGGCATTGACCTGAACGAGCTCACCTCTCTTGCGAGCCAGGTCGAGAGTGTCCTGTATACGGAGCCTGCCGTTGCAAACGTTGTGAATGATACAAAGGTAAAGGCCTCACAGGTAGACGTCCGCGTGGACTACGCCAGGCTTGCCCTGCACCGGATAGAGCCTTCTCAGGTGTTGGCGACGCTTCAGGCCGCCTCTTTGGGCATGGAAGCAACGCGGATTATCCGGCAGAAAGAGAATGTCGGCGTGTGGGTTAAGCTGGATGTCGGCGAAGGGCTTGATCCCGACCGTGTGGGGCGATTGCCGGTCATGCTTCCCAACGGCGAGAACGTACCGCTTGAAAGGGTCGCCGATGTTCGTGTGCGCCAGACACCGGCAGCGATCACCCGTCTTAACGGCCAGCGCGAGATTACCCTCGTCGCAGAGGTCGAAGGCAATATCCCCGCCGTCGTGTCGCATCTGCGAGAGAAATTTCGGGACATCAGACTGCCAGAGGGCTACAGCATTGACTTCAGCGGCCAGTACCAGGTCCTCGTGCAGACGGCGCTTGAGCTGCTTTTTGCCCTCGTCGCCGCGGTCATTCTGATTTATCTTATTATGCTGATGCAGTTCGGCTCATGGTTCCAGCCCCTCGTTATCTTGGGAACAATCCCCCTCTCCCTGGTGGGGGCCCTTCTCGCCCTTTTTGTAACCGGCCAGGGACTCGATGTGTCGGTCGGCATGGGAGCAGTTACGCTCGTGGGCATAGCCGTAAACAATGCCATCGTGCTTATTGATTTCGTCAACAAACAAACAGCATCAAGAGTCAATACCGACCAGGCTTTGCTTGAGGCCGCCTCCGTGCGTCTACGGCCAATCCTTCTGACCACCCTTGTCACCCTCGCGGCCTTGCTTCCGACCGCCATCGGGACGACCGTCGGCTCCCAGATCTTTAGGCCATTTTCCATCACCGTAATCGGCGGCCTGCTCAGCAATTTATTGGCATCATTGATAATAATTCCAACGTTGCTTTTTACGTTTTCGAGAATAAACAAAGAATAAGATCAAACCTCTGGGGCAGTTCGCACTTGTTTTTTGCAGCCCACCTCCCCTCCAGCCCCGCATAAGAGTCGTCTTTATTGCCTGAAGGGTAACGTAGCAGAAACCAGCCTCAACGAGAGAGGTTATTGACAGAGGAACGGGTTACCCTATAGAATGCACAGGCACACGGGAGTGATTCTAGCGTGCGGAGCGGATGGGGTGGTGGTGCTGTGAGGTCGTCGAGCCTGATGAGTGGATTCAGCAACCGGACGCTGAATATTCATTGAGGGAGAAGGCATGCGATATTCCCACATGTTATTACCAACCTTACGGGAAGAGCCGGCAGATGCGGAGGTCATCAGCCATAAGCTGATGCTGCGTGCCGGTATGATCAGAAAGGTGGCCGCAGGGATCTATACCCTCCTTCCCTTGGGGGTCCGGGTCATACACAAGGTAGAGCGGATCATCAGGGAGGAGATGGACCGGGCAGGGGCCCAGGAGGTAGTGATGCCGTGCGTCCTACCGGCCGATCTCTGGAAAGAGAGCGGCCGCTGGGATCACTACGGTAAAGAATTGCTCAGGATGAAGGACAGACACGAACGGGATTATTGCTTCGGCCCCACCCACGAAGAGGTGATCACGGACTTGGCCCGTCGTGAGATCAGATCCTATCGCCAACTCCCCCTCAACCTCTACCAGATTCAAACCAAGTTCAGGGATGAGGTGAGGCCCCGATTTGGGGTGATGCGCGCGCGGGAGTTTGTGATGAAGGATGCCTATAGCTTTGATGTTGATGAAGCGGGTGCGGAGCAGAGCTATGAACGGATGTACGATGCCTATATGAGGATATTTGAACGCTGCG
>CAYWLI010000034.1:15870-16976 GCA_964459135.1 uncultured Thermodesulfobacteriota bacterium
GAGCAGAGCTATGAACGGATGTACGATGCCTATATGAGGATATTTGAACGCTGCGGGCTGCGGTTCAGGGCCGTGGAGGCGGATACCGGTCTCATCGGGGGGAGGTTCTCCCATGAGTTCATGGTCTTGGCCGATACCGGCGAGGATGCCATTGTGAGCTGTGATACGTGCGATTATGCGGCCAACCTCGAGCGGGCGGAGGTGAACAAGGTAGCGGAAGAACCTGCTGAGAAGCTGAAAAAACTGGAACGGGTTCAGACCCCTGGAAAGCGGAGTGTGGAGGAGGTGACCGAATTCCTCGGCGTTCCCCCGCAGCGATTGGTGAAGACCATTATCTTCGAAACGGGACAGGGGGTAATTGCCGCCCTGGTCCGTGGCGATCACGAGATCAATGAGACGAAATTGTGCCGGTACCTGGGTGTCATGGAGCTGGAGATGGCCGGTGATGAGCTGATCACTGATGTCACCCATGCCCCTAAGGGGTTTGCCGGGCCGGTGGGGCTCGATGTGCGGATTGTAGCTGATTATGCTGTGCAGGGTATGCGAAACATGGTGACCGGCGGCAATGAGGTCGATACCCACCTGATCAACGTCAACCTGGGGCGGGATTTTCAGGTCGATGAGTTTGCGGATATCCGTCAGGCCCAGGAGGGGGACCCCTGCCCCCGATGTCCCGGGCGCTTGCAGATCTCCCGGGGGATCGAGGTGGGACACATCTTCAAGCTCGGAACCAAATACAGCGAGGCCTTGGGGGCCACCTATCTCGATCTTGAGGGGAAAGAGCAGCTGTTGGTTATGGGGTGTTACGGCATCGGTGTGGGGAGGACGGCAGCAGCAGCAATCGAACAGAACCATGACGAGCATGGCATTATCTTCCCCATTGCCATCGCTCCGTTTCACGTCCTACTCTTGCCCGTCAACAACAAGGACAACAAGATCATGGGGGCAGCGGAAGGCCTCTACCGGGATCTGTCAGCAAAGGGAATAGAGGTACTCTTGGACGACAGGGATGAGCGCCCCGGGGTGAAATTTAATGATGCTGATGTTATCGGAATCCCCTTGCGCCTGACCGTGGGGGAGAAGAATCTTAAAGAGGGTAAGGTGGA
>CAYWLI010000034.1:17076-20269 GCA_964459135.1 uncultured Thermodesulfobacteriota bacterium
GATCTGCGCGATCGTTATGGGGTTACCCAGGTGGTCTTTAATCCCGAAGTCGACCCCAAGGTCCATACAAAGGCCCACGCCCTGCGGAGCGAGTACGTTATTGCGATCCAAGGAGTGGTGGAGCTGCGCCCTCAAGACATGGCAAACCCCCGTCTTGCGACCGGGGAGATAGAGGTGGCGGTGCATGGGTTGAAGATCCTCAACGAATCCAAGACACCCGCTTTTTCCATCGAGGATGAGACCGAGGTGGCGGAGAACGTCAGACTCCGCTATCGGTATCTTGATCTCCGCCGGGGTAGGATGCAGGGCAACCTGATCCTCAGGCACCGGACAGCCAAGGCCGTGCGGGACTATTTTTCTGCCCACGGCTTTGTGGAGATCGAGACCCCCTTCCTCACCCGCAGCACCCCTGAAGGGGCGCGGGATTATCTCGTTCCCAGTCGTATGAATCCGGGTAGCTTCTATGCTCTGCCCCAATCCCCCCAGTTGTTTAAGCAACTCTTGATGGTCTCCGGTTTTGACCGCTATTTTCAGATCGTCAAGTGCTTCCGTGATGAAGACCTCAGGGCCGATCGCCAGCCGGAGTTCACCCAGATCGATGTGGAGATGTCCTTTGTCGGTCCTGAGCAGATCCAGGAATATATGGAAGGGATGTTGGAAGCCGTCTTCGGCGAGATAATGGGGGTTAAGCTTACCAGGCCCTTTCCCCGGATGAGCTACCAGGAGGCAATGGCCAGGTATGGCTCGGATCGCCCCGACATACGCTTTGGGATGGAATTGGTCGATGTTACTGATGTGGTCTCCCAATCCGCATTTCAGGTGTTCACCCAGGCGATAGAAGAAGGGGGAATTGTCAAGGGTATCACCCTAACCGGTGGGGGGGGGCGATCACGCAAGGAGATCGAGGAGCTGATTGGGACGGCGCAGTCCTATGGTGCAGGGGGATTGGCCTGGATTAAGGTAGAGGCCGAAGGGTGTCAGTCGCCCATTGCCAAATTCTTCAGTCCCGAAGCCCTTGGGGAGATAGTGACCAGGATGGAGGGGAAGCCGGGAGATCTCCTGCTTTTTGTCGCTGACCAGCCTCAGGTGGCACATGAGGTGTTGGGTCAATTGCGCCTGCACCTGGCCAGGGAGGGGGGATTGATCAAGGAGGGGGATTATCAATTCCTCTGGGTGGTCGATTTCCCCTTATTGGAATATGACGCGGAACAGAAACGATATGTGGCCGTGCATCACCCCTTCACCGCCCCACGGGATGATGATGTGGCAAAACTCGCCGATACCCCCCTCAATGTCAGGGCCCAGGCCTATGATATCGTCCTCAATGGTGCGGAGATCGGAGGGGGGAGCATCAGGAACCATCGGGTGGATATCCAGCGGCAGCTCTTTGAGATCTTGGGGATCGGGAAAGAAGAGGCCGAGGCCAAGTTCGGTTTCCTCATGGAGGCCCTTGTCTATGGAGCTCCTCCCCATGGGGGGATTGCCTTCGGATTTGATCGATTGGTGATGTCTCTGTGCGGTGCCGATTCCATCAGGGAGGTCATCCCCTTTCCTAAGACCCAGAAGGCCACCTGCCTCCTGACAGAATCCCCAGCCCCGGTCGACCCGCAGCAGTTAAAGGAACTCTTTCTAAAGGTGGATGTCTAATGTTTCAAGGTCGGTCTTTTTACTGATCTTCAATACGAGCTCGTCTTTGGGGCGGATGATATTCCCCCTGATATTATTCCAGCGTCTGATGTCCTCGACTCTGAGATTGTACATGAGGGCTATGTCCCACAGGGTATCCCCTTCCTGCACCACGTAGCGAATTTCCTCCAAGGAACTTTCATCTATAGTCGGCATGGTCTGCGGCACATCGACCTTTTTCGGGCTTACCGGTGCTTTCTGCACCGTCTTTGCGAGGGATACGGCTTTATCGGCGGGCATGGGAATGATAATGGAGGATCCTGCGCGGAGGTGTCTGGGGTTTCTGATATTATTCATCTGCATGATGGCGCTTACCCCTGTTCCATACCGTCGAGCAATCTGGGAAAGGGTGTCCCCTGAGCGCACGTAATGTCGTCGGAACGTAATCTTCTCCGAGGGCTTGAGCTGGGCGAAGTTCTGCACAAATATCTCCCTTTTTCCCTCTGGAATCTTGACCTGATAGTTCGGATAGTCGGGGGGGGTACACCACCGCAGGAGCTCCGGGTTGAGGGCCTTGATGATCTCATAGTCCGCTTCACTGCAGCGGGCAATCACCCGCAGGTCTGTGGCATCGGAGATCTCTACCTTTTCGTAGCGGATGGGCTCATCGTACTCTATATCGGAAAAACCATATTTTTCAGGTGACTTAGCGATCAAGGCAGCTGCGATCATCTTGGGGACGTAATGTTTCGTCTCCCGTTTGAGATACCTGTGTTTGGTCAATTCCCAGAAGTCTTCCGTTTTGTAGCGCTCTATGGCCCGCGAGATCTTTCCTGCCCCTGCGTTGTAACTGGCGGCGGCCAGATACCAACAGCTGAACTGATCATAGAGGTCCTTGAGGTGTCTGGCAGCAGCGATGGTGGACTTTTCAGGGTCCCGCCGTTCATCGATCCACCAATCAACCGTGAGTCCATATTTTTTACCTGTCCGATAGATAAACTGCCACGGCCCTGAGGCCTTGCGACGGGAGTATGCCTTGGGGTTGAAACCGCTTTCGATCAGGGCCATATAGACCAGATCTTCGGGGAGGCCATGTGCTCTGAGGACCTCTTTCATCATGGGGATGTATCTCCCCGATCGCTGTAGCCAGAGAGCGAATGCCTTACGGTGTGTGGTCTGGAAGTATTCGATGAAGTACTCCACCTGATCATTGACCACAATAGGGATGTCAAAGGTGACCTCCGCTTCTCCCATTTCAAGGGGGGCCGGTTCCTCCTGTGCATTGATTGCTTCTTGGGGGGTGGCCTCTTCTTTCTTCAGGAAATTGGTGCTGCAGGCAGCGATGATGAAGAGCAAGAGTAGGATGCAGATTAACGCAAAGAGCCTTTTCATTGTTTCCTCCATTGCCGTGGCTACGAGTTCGATAGTGTAAAGGAGGTGAAGGTTCTTGTCAATAAGAACCATTACTGGAGTGTCCTGAGTTTTTTTACTTGGAGAACCTGTGCTATTATTGCTGCATTCATTCTGTGCCATGCATTGACACCACAGCCGGTTATCTCTTATAGTT
>CAYWLI010000035.1:0-20195 GCA_964459135.1 uncultured Thermodesulfobacteriota bacterium
AGATCAGTGGTGCCGAGGGACGGAATTGAACCGCCGACACGGGGATTTTCAGTCCCCTGCTCTACCGACTGAGCTACCTCGGCACTGCATAACTAAGTAGCCCAAAAAGGGGGACATGTCAAGCCCGTCCACATGCATCATGTCCTGGCTTAGGTAAGTCCCCCCTCCCAATAAAAGTGATCCCCTTTTCCATTTTTCAAGGAATTCTTGATCAGCACCTTGCTGAGATCATACATAACCTTAAAGGGTTGTATATCGGTCAAGCTGTCAACGAATCGTGCCTTGTCCATGGCGATTTCTTCGACGACCTCTCCCTTCGCTAATCTATCCATAAGCTCATTATGATACTGCTCTGTTGCTTTCATGGCTTTTTCCAAATGCTGCCGAACATCTCCTTCGATCACGGCATTATGGCTGAGAACAGCCCGTTTGGCCGGAAGGACGGCCAGTTTCCGGATACTGTTGCAGTAATTTTCAAGGGATTCAAAATAATTAGGCCAAAAAATATCCTTTTCAGGGACATAAAATCCTGAGGCGTCGCCGAGCGCCAGGTTACCCTCCTTTTCCTCAAACAAGGAAATGTGGCAGGGTGAATGGCCTGGGGTATCGAAAACGCTCCATACAATGCCTCCACCCAAATCAATCTTGTCCCCTTCCGTGACCACCGAATCAACTGCAAAGGCATAGTCTTCAATAGGCTCCGGCAAAGCATCGATCTCCGACTTTGTCTTCATCAGCTGGGCAATACCGAGATCGACCAGTTGAAATTCTTTGAATAGCTCTGTCTTGCCGAGTATTGTTGCACCGAGGGGGCTTGCCAGGAGTTTTATATGGGGCCACGCGCGCTGAAAATGCGGCACCGCGCCAATATGATCCGGATGGGTATGGGTCAGCACTATATACTTTATATCCTTTGGATCGATACCCAATGATGCTATCTGATCGACCATGATAGTGAACGTAGGGCCGGTCCCCCCCTCGATGATCATCCCTTCCTCTCCCAAGGACAAATATGCGGGAAAGGCGGGCGTGCCCAGTTGAAAAAAATGCGCCGTTATCTCAATCGGTTCATGTCTTTTCGCGTTCATGTAATGTTTATCCTCCCTTGTGTGTTTTCATTCATCGCCGCTGTTGTTGAAAAAAAAGCCATGGGATTTGCCTCCCATGGCCTTCATTATGCAGAAACAAAAATGCCATGGGGACCGTCTGGCTCACCCATGGCGCCCTGCCACTATGCAGAGGTACTCAGGGGCCTGAGCGAGCCCTTGTAAAAATAAAGAAGAAAAAGAAGTTACCAAACTGCATTTTTGACCTTACTCCTTGGTTGTTGTCTTTTTTTTAACCATATCCTTCTGAAATGTCAAGTATTAATTTTGGCTTTTCGGTTGAAATGATAATTTTTGACCTCGATAACCCCTGTCTTTTGCTACAGACATTAATCTTAAAACAATCCACTCCTATCTTGAATTAAAGAATTGCCGTATTATATTTTAACACGTCTAATATGTAACTGAGAACTATACGAAGAGGACATGAAGAAAGGAGTATGATGACAATGAATAAAAAAAGCGTGATGTGGTTGCTGGTGGCAGTCCTTTTCTTTGGGGTTGTCTTGGTCGGTGGATCTCCACACCCCACAGTGTACGCTGCGGAATCGCGTTCCGAAACGCAGCTCATCAAGGATGTTACACCGCAAGAGGCCTATAGCCTGATCCAGCAGAATAAAGCAAATCCCAATTTCGTCATCCTCGATGTGCGGACTCCAAGAGAGTTTGCGGGCGGACACATCGAAGGTGCCGTTAATCTCGATTATAACGCTCCAACCTTCAAGGACGACCTCAACGGCTTGGATAAGACTAAGGCGTATCTTGTCTATTGCCGGACCGCGAGGCGCAGCAGAGGTGCTTTTGACATGATGAAAGCGTTGGAGTTTCAGGAGGTCTACCACATGCTGGGGGGGATAGTACACTGGACCTCGGAGGGGTTGCCGATGACGAAATAAAATCGTAGTCTTTTTTATCTTTGAGTTTCTCGATTTGTCATCTGCGAGGACCTGTTACGGATAGACTCCTTATAATCTGAGGTCAAAGATGACATCTTCCCCTACCCTGCTCACCTTGTAGGTGGACGGCCTCATGGCCTGTTTGAGATCGCCGATCTCCAGGTCGCCGATCCCCTCTATCCCCTTCCCCAAGATGAGGGGGGCCGTAATGACCACCATCCTGTCGACCAATCTTCCTTGCAAGAGGGAGGTAACGATTTCTCTGCCACCCTCCACTAGGATTGAGGAGACACCCCGCTCAGCCAGTACCTGCATCAGGGACTGTAAATCCGCCCGTCCCTTTGGACCCCTTTGCACTACGAGGACTTCCTTCTCCTGTTTCTGTATCGCTTGGACTTTCTTTTTGGTGTGTGCATCTGTGGTGACGATGAGGGTTTGCCCCTCCCCTTGAAGCACCTGGGCGTTGAGCGGGATCCGAAGCCTGCTGTCGAGGACGATGCGCAAGGGATTGCGCCCCTTCACCGATCTCACGGTGAGCAGGGGGTCGTCGGCCAGCACGGTCCCTATCCCGATCATGATTGCATCGTGCTGGGCCCGCAGGCGGTGGGCAAACCGCCGAGAGGGCTCCGAGCTGATCCAGCGGGAATCGCCACGGAAGGTGGCGATCCTGCCGTCGAGGGACTGGGCGTATTTGACCGTAATAAAAGGGCGTCCTGTTCGGGTATAGTGAAAGTAGACCTCATTGAGGGCCCGCGCCTCCTGCTCCAAGACCCCCTCGGTTACCTTGATCCCGTGATCCCGAAGGATCTGGGCACCCTTCCCGTTCACCAAGGGGTGGGGGTCAAGGGTCCCGATCACGGCACGTTTGATCCCCTGTTCAATCAGGACATCGACACAGGGGGGGGTCTTACCCCAGTGGCAGCACGGCTCCAAATTGACGTACAGAGTAGCACCCCGTATCTTCCCCGAGGCCTTTTTTATGGCATCTATCTCGGCATGGTCCTCACCGAATTTGTGGTGATACCCTTCGGCGATGATCTTATCTAAGCGAACAATCACGGCTCCCACCATCGGATTCGGGCTCACCTGCCCCATTCCCCTGCGGGCCAACTGCAGGGCCCGCTTCATATATCGTTCATCTGCTCGCTCAGAAGGCATCTTATAACCTCAGATGGGGGTTGGTGAGCTTTTCTATGTGGATGGTGGAGGTGGGGGTGGAACCGTAATTATGGCCGGGCAACACCGCGGTTTCGTCGGGGAGGGTGAAGAGGCGATGGCGGATAGAGGACTCCAGGGTCTCCCATGACCCACCGGGAAGATCGGTCCTGCCCACACCGCCCACAAAGAGGGTGTCGCCGGTGAAGACCATATCATCCAGCTGTAGGGAGATACCCCCGGGGGAATGCCCAGGGGTGTGGATCACCTTCAAACCCAACTCACCTATAGGAATAACATCCCCGTCCTTCACGAGGACGTCCGCTGGGGGGGAGGGCTCTGCTTGAAAGAGAGAGAGGCTTCCGGAGGAGGGGTGATGCAGGGAGTAGCTCTCCGCCTCATGGATGATAATTTTGGCCCCGGTGAGGCGCACCATCTGGGCATTCCCCATGATGTGGTCTATATGGGCATGGGTATTAAGGATAGAAGTAATCTTCAACCCGTGCTGGTCGGCGAACTCGATCAATTGCTGGGCCTCATCTGCGGGGTCGATGACCAAGGCCTCCCCGGTCTTCCCATCACCGATAAGGTAACTGAAGACCATGTAGTTGCCCACTTCAAACTGTCTGACTATCATATTCCTTGTTGTATCCTCGGTAGTGCGGTACACGAAAGGTCAATTCATTCTAAGATAGATCATCTGTGATGTCAAAGGCCCAACAGTTGAGACCCCTGGGTCGGTGTGGTAGTATTAAAGAAAGGGTTCGAGGGTGAAGGGACCAAGGATTCAAGGGGGTCTTTGACTAGAACCCTGGACCCCTTGGCCCCTAGAATCCTAATGATGATTCTGTGGACCCTTTTTATCAACAGCTTACTGAAGAGCCATGCAATGAATTGAGCCTTAAATGATCGTCCTTGCCATCGAAAGCTCGTGCGATGATACCGGGGCCGCCCTGATAGAGGACGGGAAGCGCATCCTCTCCAACATCCTCTCGTCTCAGGATGAGGTCCATAAGCGGTATGGGGGGGTGGTGCCGGAGTTGGCTTCCCGGCGTCATCTGGAGAACATCGTGCCGGTGCTACGGGGCGCTCTCGATGAGGCCCATACATCACTGGACGAGGTAGATGGCGTGGCCGTAACCCGTGGACCCGGCCTGGTAGGTTCCCTCTTGGTGGGGATCATGACCGCCAAGGCCATCGCCCATGCCAAGGCCCTCCCCCTGGTGGGGGTGAACCACCTGATGGGGCACCTGCTCGCCATCTTCGCGGAACAAGAGGTTCCCTTCCCCTTTATCGGCATGGTGGCTTCCGGGGGGCATACCTCTCTCTATCTGGCTGAGGGTTTTACGGCCTTTCGCCCGCTGGGCAGTACCAGGGACGATGCTGCGGGGGAGGCCTTCGACAAAGTGGCCAAGTATCTGGGGTTGGGATACCCGGGCGGGATGGTCATCGAACACCTGGCCCGCAGCGGTGATCCCAAAGCCGTATCCTTTCCACGGGCCTACCTCGCCAAGGACTCCCTGGACTTCAGCTTCAGCGGGATCAAGACCGCGGTGGTCAACTATGTCCGCGCCCATCCACCTTCCGATGACGGAATGGCCGATATCGCCGCATCCTTTCAAGAGGCCGTGGTGGATGTACTGGTGGATAAGGTGATCTGGGCGGCCCAGCACCATAAGGTGGACAGAGTGGTGGTCTCCGGAGGGGTAGCCTCCAACAGCCATCTGCGGGAGCGGTTGCAGCACGAAGGGGAAGAGCTTAGCATACAGGCGCATTTCCCATCCCCTTTTCTCTGCCGGGATAACGCGGCCATGATCGGTGTGGCTGGCTACCACCTTCTTAACGAAGGCAAGAGGGATGGGTTGGACATGAGCGCCCTCTCCCGCTGGCCCCTCGGCAAGGATTAGGAGAAGGATTAGATCCGTGACCTCGTTGATGCAGGAGCTAAAGCAAAGAGGGGTTTTCCCCAAAAAGCCCCTCGGCCAGCACTTCCTCATTGATAAGGGAATAGCCCAAAAGATCGTCCGTTTGGCCTCTCTTGAGCCTGAAGACACCATAGTGGAGATAGGCCCAGGCATGGGGGTATTGACCTTCCTCATGATCCCTTTGGTAAAACGGGTAGTAGCCGTGGAGGTGGATCAGGAGATGGCTGATTACCTCAGGGAACAGGGAGGGGGAATGGCTTCGTTGACAGTCATGTGCCGTGATGCCTTGCACTTTGATTTCAAGGGGCTGGCTCAGGATGCGGGGGAAAGACTTAAGGTGGTTGCCAACCTTCCTTATAATATATCCACCCCCCTGATCTTTCGGCTCTTGGAAAACCGGGATGCCGTGACCCACTTCACCCTGATGCTCCAGCGAGAGGTGGCACAACGAATCAATGCCCCCTCAGGGGGCAAAGATTACGGCCCCCTCTCGATCTTCACCCAGCTCTATACCTCCCCCACGATCCTGATGCGGGTACCGCCCCAGGCCTTTTATCCCCGTCCCAAGGTTGAATCCGCTCTGGTAGGATTCACGATCCTGGATCATCCCCGGGTGGCAATAGGAGATGCCGAGTTTTTTCGCGCAGTAGTGCGGGCCTCCTTTGCCCAGCGGAGAAAGACCATCCTCAACTCCCTTAAGAACTCTCCGTTGGCCCTCGGTTCCAGGGAGGAGATCGAAAAAGCCTTGAAGACCGTCGGGATCGACCCGCGTCGCCGGGCAGAAACCCTGGACTTGCCCGAGTTCAAGGAACTGGCTGAGGCGCTGAAGGGCTCTAAAGAAACTCGTAACCCTACCTTTGCATCCGGAGGGGAAAGCGCATGAAGGACAATCTGAAAGATACCTGTCTTGCCATTTTTAGAGCTGGGCTTGAGGCTGTGGATCCCTATGAGGCCACCAAGAGGGCCCTTCGTCTTGCAGGAGAAGAGCTTCAGGTGGGGGAACACAGCTATCCTTTGAAGAATTTCAAGCGCATCGTTGTGGTTGGGGCAGGGAAGGCCGGGGCCCCTATGGCGCAGGCCGTCGAGGTAATCCTCGGGGAGCGCCTTGAGGGGGGACTGATCGTCGTCAAATATGGCTACACCGCCCCCCTGAAAAAGGTCAAGATCATAGAGGGGGGCCACCCCATACCCGACGAGGCGGGTCAGCGCGGGGCCAGAGAGCTCCTGGAGATCGTTAAGGGGTTAGGCAAGGATGATCTGGTTTTTTGTCTGATCTCGGGTGGTGGCTCAGCCTTACTCCCCGCCCCGGTGGAGGGTGTGGACCTTGCCGAAAAGCAGGAAACCACCAAGATCTTGCTGGAAAGCGGTGCCTCAATCCATGAGATCAACGCCATCAGGAAACACCTCTCCCGCATCAAGGGGGGGTGGTTGACCAAGGCGGTTGCCCCTGCCACCATAATCACCCTTATCCTCTCCGATGTCATCGGTGACGACCTCGATGTCATCGCCTCAGGACCCACCGTAGGAGACAGGAGCACCTTTAGCGATTGCCTGAGGGTGATCGAGCAATACGAACTCAATGCTCAGATACCTTCTGCGGTGATGACTCATCTGCGCAAAGGGGCCGAAGGCAAAGCACATGAGACCCCCAAGCCCGATGATACCGTCTTCCGCACAGGTCTTAACCTGATCGTGGGGAGCAACATGCAGTGCCTGGAGGCAGCGGCGCATAAGGCAAAGGAAATGGGGTATCAGACCCTCATACTTTCATCTCTTGTTGAGGGTGAGACCCGGGAGGTGGCCAAGGTACACGGGGCCATCCTGAAAGAGATCATCCGTACGGGCACACCCCTTGCCCCGCCGGCCTGCATCATCTCCGGCGGTGAGACTACCGTGACCATCCGGGGGAAAGGAAAGGGGGGACGGAATCAGGAGTTTGTATTGGCCTGCGGTTTGGAGATCGCGGGATGGGAGGGGGCGGCCGTGTTCAGCGCAGGCACCGATGGGACCGATGGGCCTACCGATGCCGCCGGTGCCTTTGCCGACTGGAGGATGGTAAAGCGGGCCCAAGAGTTAGGCCTCGATCCTAACGCCGCCCTTCGGGAAAATGATGCCTATCCTTTTTTTGAGCGACTCGGCGACCTCTTCATCACCGGCCCGACCAACACCAATGTGATGGATATCAGGATACTGATTGCTGTGAATGTGTAATAAGGAAGGCACATTGAAGATCAACTTGAGGAGGCAATAAAATGGCACACAAGAAGGGTATTATAATCTTGGTTGTCGTGCTGGTGTTCATCGCAGCGGTGGTGGCGTTGAGTGTCTCACGGCATACACCATACATCATTGAGCAGATAGCGGGCTCACTAAAACCTCAGGACGTGATCGTCTGGGAGGCTCAGTCGAGCTACTCGGCAGGGCTCCCTCAGCTGTTTTCCCCCGCGGACCATTTTGCACAACAGATCGAAAAGATCACCGATGGAAGGCTCGTCGTCAAGCTGCACCCGGGTGGGGCCATTGTTCCCGCACTCGAGGTATTCGACGCGGTCGATGCCGGGACGTTGGATATGGGCTTTACCTGGGCAGGATGGTGGATCGACAAATTCCCGGCTGCCGCCCTCTTTGGCAACTCATATCCCAACGGCATGCAGACCCTGGAAATGTTGGGGTGGATCTATACCGGCGGGGGATTGGACCTCTGGAACGAGCTGTACAAGGATCACAATATCGTTGTGCTTCCTCCTTATGGGATACTCGGTTCAGAGAACTTTTGCTGGTCTCACAAACCCATTAGTTCGCTGCGGGATTTCAAGGGACTGAAGTTCCGTACAGTCGGCATCTGGGGAAAGTGCCTCGAACGACTGGGGGCGCAGGTCGTCAGCCTGCCGGGAGCCGAAGTCTACCCTGCACTGGAGCAGGGTGTTATCGATGCCTGTGAATTCGGCACCCCGGCTACTGATAAACAATTCGGCTTTCAAAAAATCTGCAAATACCTGAAAGTTCCTGGGATTCATGAACCATGTGCTCCCCTGGAGACGCTCGTAAACAAAGATTCCTGGGAGAAGTTGCCCGATGACCTGAAGCTGAAAGTCCAGATAGCCCTGCACGATAGTTGTTTCTGGGCCTTGAATCGTGCGCTCAAGGAGGATGCTGAGGCGATGGCATTCTTTAGGCAGTACAACGGCTTGAATATTTCAAGGCTTTCTCCTGAAATGATCACCGAGATCGTAAAGATAGGTGATGCGGTGCTGAATGAACAGGCGGAAAAGGACCCTATGTTTGCCAAGATATTAGAATCACAACGGGCATTTCGCAAGCAGGTAGAGCCCTACGCCGAATTGGTAAGACTTCCGTACCCTTATGCGAAATAATCTTATAGGGCACCGTAGGACTTTATAAAACAACCAAGTCCAGTCTCAGTTCACCATAATACAGACCTTTATCGAAATCCCCTCTCTGCCCTTTATTATTCATCAATAATGGCGACAGCCCTTGTCCACCCGGCAGATGCTTTTCGGATCTTGACGGGAAAGCATGAAACCATAAACCCATGTGCTGGTAACATTTCAAGATTGTGTAACTTCTCTAAGTGGCAATACCCGATATCCCTGCCTGCTTTATGCCCTTCCCATATAATGGACGCATCCTTTGCTGCGCTATATTTTTCAGCGGTATGGATAAAGGGTGCGTCCCAGCTCCAAGCGTCTGTACCGGTCAATCGTACGCCCTGTTCAAGGAGATACATGGTTGCCTCATATCCCATGCCGCAACCAGTTTCGACGTAGTCCTCAGAACCGTAACGACTGCCGGCCCTCGTGTTAACCAGCACAATATCCAAGGGTTTCAAGGTATAATCGATTCGTCTTAATTCTTCTGCAACATCTTCGGCTGCGACGACATAACCATCATCAAAGTGCCGAAAGTCAAGTTTCACGCCATGTTGAAAACACCATTCCAACGGTACCTCATCAATAGTCATGGCGCGCTCTCCTCGATTCATAGTTGAGTGAAAATGATAGGGGGCGTCTAAATGAGTGCCATTGTGAGTGGTTAGTTTGACATTTTCTATAGCCCATGCTTCACCGTCGGGCAGTTCTTCCTTGGTGAGCCCTGGGAAAAAGGACTGCATGCCTGGAAAGGATGCTTGATGTTCTATATACGTAATGTGAGGACGCAACGAGGGTGGATCTGAAACAACATCGTTTTCCAAATAAATCGATAGATCAATGATACGTCGGGACATAATGTGCTCCGAATAACCCCTTGTGGTGCCTGAATGATTGCTAGGTCATGTTGAGGTTAGCACTATTGGCTTATTCAAAGGGTAACTACATGCTGTAGACAATTCACCTTCTCCCATATGCAAGGCAGGCGGTCCTATTGACCCACTATCCGCAAGATCTCCTCCCCCCTCTCAGGTGAGAGGGTGCCCTTTTTGATACCGACCTCCACGGTAAGGCGGGATATTGTGCGATATATCTCAGTGAATCTGGGGTCTACTGTCTTGAGGGCCTCTAGGTGACCTCTGATCACACCCACATCCCCCCTGGCAATAGGCCCTGTCAGGGCCTTGACCGGCCCCAAATGCTCTATGTTGCTCACCGTCCCCTTGACCAAGGGGAGGAGGGCCTGAGCGGCATCCTCTTGGGAGATACCTATGGCCTCGAAGAGCTGATAGCTGAGGTACACAAGCGTGACGAGGAAGTTACACGCCACCACCGCCGCCGCATGGTAGAGGGGTTTTTGTTGGGTCTCGATGGGAAGAGGTTTCCCGCCCAAGGTCTTTACCAGCTTCGTTAGGATCGGAATAGTTTCAGGGTCTCCTTCGAGATTAAAGATCGAAGAGGAAATAATTTTCATCGCCTCTTTGACATCGGCGAAGCTCTGTAGGGGGTGGAGGGATGCAATAAGGGCCCCGTGCTCTTTGGCCGCTGCAAGAATGGTTGAGGGGAGGGATCCGCTGGTATGGACCACAATCTGCCCCTGGTGAAAGCCACCTGCCCTGGCAATCCCCTCGCATACTTCCTGGATGGCGCTGTCCGAGGTGGTGAGAAAGACAAGATCGGCCTCAGCGGTAATCTCCTGAGGCGCTGTGGTGGTGCGGACCTCACCCCCCACAAAGGAGGTGGCCTTTTGCAAGGATTCCTCTCTCCTACTGGCCAAACCGACAAGCGTATAGCCCTTTTCTTTCAAAAGAGAGGCCAGGGCAGTACCAACTACCCCTGCCCCGACAACGGCTACCTTGTTCGCCTGCATCTCTTACTTTCTCATTCTAGCTGGAATCCTATACAGCTATAGAGCCCGGGCCACGGTAAGAACAGCCACCCGCTCGGCCCCTGCCTTCAGGAGGGTGCGTGAACACTCATTGACCGTAGCCCCGGTGGTGTAGACATCGTCCACCAATACAACAGATTTCCCTTTGAGAGCCTCCGTATCCTTTACCTGAAAGACCCCTGTGAGGTTTTTCCTCCGCTCACGCTTTTTGAGGGAGCTCTGAACGGGGGTATCCTTGATCTTTTTCAGCACCCTCCCTTCATAGGAAATCCCGATCCTTCTGTTCAGTTCCTTGACCAGAAGGAAGGCTTGATTGAATCCCCGCTCCCGCAGCCGCCGGATGTGCAGGGGCACGGGAATCATCACATCAAGGGGGTACTCTCGGGAAAGGGTTTGAAGCGTAGGTTGCAGCAGGTCACCAAAAACCCTTACGAGGGGAAAGACGCCCCCGTATTTGAATGTATGGATCGCCTCCTTGAGCACCCCCTCATAGAGGCCGCTGCTGCGATGGACCTCGAAATGCCTTCTCTCCTTCAGACATGGCCCGCAGAGGTAACCCCCTCCATCCCCGGAGGGTACGGGGAGACCGCAGCGGGGGCAGTACGGGGGGTGGATAGGTTTAATTGCCGTACGGCACGTGGGGCACAGGAGTAGATCGTTCCCCTTTCCATTGAGGAGGGTCTGACAGATGGGGCACACAGGGGGGAAGACGAGGTTCAACAACCGCTGGAAGGTTCGGGAGGGCCTCACCTAAAAATCCCAGTTCATAACCTGCGAGGGATGCGGCATGAGGGGCACTTTGATCTCCTCCTGGGTGCAGGCGCTAAAGGTACCCCACTGATCGCAACTTGGACAGAGGGGGAGCCAATCTTTGACCTCTCTCTGGCAGTTGGTGCACCGATAAGGGACGTAGGCCCCTCCCTCAAGCTTCAATCCCTTCCGGTATTCCGTTGCCGCCTGCTCATAATCTCCCCGATGGGAATATCCCTCAGCCAACAAATAGTGATAGGAGGCGTGTTCGGAAAGGTTCTCCTTCATCTCCTCTAATTTCTCCAGAGCCTCATCGATCATTTCGAGTCTCAGGCAGAGCCGGGCGTAGAAGAAGGGGAAGACGATGTTGTTGGGCTCCTTCTTCATGGCATCCAGGTAGAGGTGAATGATCCCCCGGGGATCCTCCTCGGTTAGGTAGAGGTCCTCTAAGTTGTTCAAAAAGATGATCTCATGGGTCTTTTCAAACCCCTTGCGCCAGACCTTTATTGCCTCTTTTGTCTCGCCGGCGCGATGCAGCAATCCTCCGAGCAGAACATGAGGTGGGCTAAAGGAGGAATCCTCCCTAATGATATCTTTCAACTCTCTTATCCCCCTGTCTTCCTCACCCCTTTCCGCCATAAGCCCAGCATGCTCATATCGCAGACCCCGTTGCAGTTTTCTTTCCCGGTCTATCTCCCCTGGAGGGGTTATCTTAATGATCTTTCGCTGAAGCTTGATGGCCTCTTCCCACTCCTTTTCTTCGATGTAGATGTCCCGCAGATCTCTCATCGCCTCTCGGTTGGTGGGGTTGATGGTGATGATCTCCTGAAAGGTCTTGATGGCACCGGCATAGTCCTTGGTCTCCTTGTAGATCTGGGCCTCTCTAAAGAGGATCTCCAATTGATCAATCTTCAAACCCTTGGCTTTCTCTAAGGTCTCAATGGCCTTTTTGGACTTTCCCGCTCTTTGATAGACCTCAACGAGCTTCAGGTAGATCTTAGGATCATCAGGCCTCTTATTGAGGTACGCCAGGATCTGTTTTTCAGCCTTAGGCAAGTCGCCCTTGAAGAGGGCATCGGTAGCCTGATAAAAAGTTTCCCATAGTTGCTCCCTCACCCTCTGTTCTTTACGTTCTTTTATGGCCCTCCGCACGTCCCTGACAAAATAGATGAGGAAGGTTATCACGGCCCCAATGAGTGCTGCGCCGATGAGCAGGGTGGAAAGGGCGGTCTCCACATAATTCCCCCAGAAATATTGAAATTGGATACGCACTGGATTAAGAGAGTAGAGATAGATAAGTATCCCTGCGAAAATAATGATGGAAAGAAATGCAGTTCTGATGGACATAGGTCTTCCCCCTTTATCTGTGGTAAGGCGTGTTGTTGATAATTGAGAGGGCGCGGTATACCTGTTCTACAAGGACGAGTCTGGCCAATCGGTGGCTGAAGGTCAGGGGTGAAAGGGAAAGGATGGTGTCGCATCGCTCCCTCCACCCAGGACCAAAGCCGTCGGCACCCCCTATTAAAAAAACAATCTCTTTTACCCCGCGCTCCATAAGCCCGTTGAGAAAACCGGCAAAATGTTCTGAGGTAAAACTCGTGCCCCTCTCCGCCAGACCGATGAGATAGCTTTCCTTGGGGAGTAGATTGAGGAATCTAGAGATCTCCCCCTCCTTTTTCCCGGAGAGCATCTCAGCAGCAAAGAAACGCCTGATCCTGCCCACATACGCTTCGATTCCTTCCTGAAAGAAACCCGCTTGTTTCCTCCCCCCAAAGAGGAACGTAAACTTCAACCCTTTTCCTCAAGCGAATTGATCCGTGGGGCCTCTATCCAGAGACCTTCGAGATCATAATAGCGCCGAAGCTGATCATAGAAGATGTGGATGACGACATCGTCATAATCCATCAGGACCCATCTTCCCTCCCTTATCCCTTCTTCCCCCAAAGGTCGAATCCCCTGTTCACCCATTTTTTCCTCGATAGACTGGGCGATGGCCTGGACCTGACGGTCGGAACGACCGCTGCAGATGAGAAAATAATCAGTAAGGGAAGAAGCCTTTTTGAGTTCTAAGATGGTTATATCGAAGGCCTTCTTCTCCAGGGCGGCTTGCGCGCAAAAAATCGATTTCTCCTTGGAGTCTTTAAAGGCCTCTTTCATTTAAAATGTACTATAACAAACAGTGATAAAAAGTAAAAGGGGTATGTTTCACCCTCGGTAGAGTCCCTCTCTCGTTATATACTCCTCCACCTCTTTGGGAATCAGATAGGTGAGGGACCTCCCTTCTCTGACGGCCCTTCTGATCTCGGTGGAGGCAATCCCGATAGGGGTCACGTTGAGCAGATGCAGAGAGTGCCCTGAGGGATGCAGGAAACGATCTCCCTTTTTCTGGAACCCCTCGGACGTGAGCACCGGTGCTCGCAAGGGATCAAAATGGGGCCGAGAGATTACGATAAAGTCGCACACCGTGAAGAGCTGAGGGTAATCCTTCCAGGTCTCTATTTCACAGAAGGCATCGGCCCCGATGATAAAAAAGAGCCTCTCCCCTTTCCGCAGGTTGCGATGATAGTGGGAGATGGTCTCGATGGAATAAGATGCCCCCTCCCGTTTTATCTCCACATCCGAGAGGGCGAAGGATGGATTATCGGCAACAGCCAATTTGACCATATTCCAGCGGTGTTGAGTGGAGATGATGGGGCGATCCAGTTTATGGGGGGGGGTGGCGGCCAGGATGAAGATTACCTGACTGAGATCGAAGGCCTCCCATACCTCCTGGGCACAGCGCAGATGCCCCAGGTGGATGGGATCGAAAGTCCCCCCGAAAAGCCCGATTCTCCGCTCTCTTTTGTTAGGAGGTCCTGATCTGTCCATCTCCATAGATGACGAACTTAGTGGTGGTGAGGTCTTCTACCCCCATGGGCCCAAAGGCATGCAGCTTGGTGGTGCTGATCCCGATCTCAGCCCCCAGCCCCAGCTGGTACCCATCGCTGAACCTGGTGGAGGCGTTGACCAGGACGGTGGAGGAATCCACGTCCCGCAGGAACCGTTGGGCATTGGCATAATCCGAGGTGATGATGGCCTCGGTATGCTGGGAGCCGTAGCGGCCGATGTGATCAATGGCCTCCCCGATGTCATCGACTACCCTTACCGCAAGGATCAGGTCGAGGTATTCAGCATACCAATCCTCCTCTGTTGCCTCTTTCACGTCCGGGAGGATGTGGCGCGTGCGGGGACACCCCCGTAATTCCACACCCGCTTCCTGTAATTTCTCTGCCACAGGGGGGAGGAAGGAGGACGCTACCTCCTGGTGAACCAGCAGGGTCTCCATGGCGTTACAGACGCCGGGTCGCTGAACCTTGGCGTTATAGCAGATCTCCAGCGCCATTGCCCGCTCGGCCGAGGCGTCGACAAAGACATGGCACACCCCCTTATAGTGTTTGATCACCGGAATGCGGGAGTGTTCCACCACGAAGCGGATCAGACCTTCACCCCCCCTGGGGATGATGACATCGATATACTCCTCCATCTTGAGCATCTCCTCCACACCCTCGCGTTCGGTGTGGGGGATCACCTGGACGGCGGCAGCAGGGATGCCTGCCTTCTCCATCGCCTCCTGAAGGATGCCGCCGATGGCCCGATTGGAGTGGATCGCCTCAGAACCGCCGCGCAGGACCACGGCATTGCCCCCCTTGAGGCACAATCCTGCCGCATCGGCGGTGACGTTGGGTCTGGCCTCGTAGATAATTCCTATGACCCCCAACGGTATCCTCATCTTGCCCACCACGAGCCCGTTGGGCCTGCGCCACATCTTGATCACTTCTCCAACCGGATCAGGGAGCAGGGCGATCTCACGCAGCCCCTCGGCTATCCCTTCGATCCCCGCCTCGGTGAGGGCCAAGCGATCCAGCATGGCCTTGGAGAGGCCTTCTTTTTCGGCCCCTTCCAGATCTTTACGGTTTTCCGCCAGCAACAACTTCCTCTTCTCAACAAGCCCATCGGCCATCAACCCCAAGGCCCGATCCTTCACCTCCGAGGAGAGCCTGGCTACCTGGAACGAGGCCTCGCGGGCCTGCTGGGCGATCTTTTTGACTTCATCGCCAATATCCATTGCTATGGTGCCTCCTAAAGAATCACCAGATTGTCCCGGTGAATCACCTCATCGGTGTATTTATATCCTAACGCTTCCTCAATCTGAGAACTCTTGCGTCGCATGATCTTGATCAATTCGTGGGAGTCATAATTCACCAAGCCCCGTGCAAATTCCTTCTTGCGGGGATTAAGACAGGTGACAAGGTCTCCCCTGCCGAAATTCCCCTCCACCGCTACAATACCAGAAGGCAGGAGGCTCTTTCCACCCTTCATGACAGCCTCATGAGCCCCCTTGTCGAGGACCAGCCGCCCCTTCGGCCTCAGGGTAAAGCCGATCCACTGTTTTCTGCCCGTCAGTTTCTGCCCGCCGGAGAGAAAAAGGGTTCCCGTTGGCTCCCCCTCGAAGATTCTCCCGAGCACGTTGTGATCTCGCCCATTGGTCACAACCGTAGGCACACCGCAACGGGCAGCGAGCTTTGCCGCTTCGACCTTACTGAACATCCCTCCGGTGCCGATCTCCGTCTGCGTCCCCTGAGCCATCGCCTCCACCCTCTTGGTCACCTTGTGCACCAGGGAGATGAGCTTTCCCCCTTGGTCCGGCTTGCCACTATACAGGCCGGGGGTGTCGGTGAGGATAAGGAGGAGATCCGCATCCACCAGTGAGGTGACCAAGGCCGCCAGCAGATCGTTGTCGCCAAACTTGATTTCCTCCACCACCACCGAATCATTTTCATTAATAATAGGAATTATACCCAGATCCAACAGCGTGAGCAACGTGTTGCGGGCGTTGATATACCGCTTCCTGTCCCGCATGTCGTCGTGGGTGATGAGGACCTGAGCCACCTTGAGTCCCCACGGGGCAAAGGCATCTTCATAGACGTGCATGAGGCTGCTCTGGCCGATCGCTGCAGCGGCCTGCAGCTCGGAGATGTTCTTGGGCCTCTTCGTGAGGCCTAGCCGCTCCATCCCCGCAGCGATAGCCCCTGAGGAAACCATAACGATCTCCACCCCCTCCTTTTTGAGCCGCGCAAGCTCCTCTGCCAACTGGGAGATGAATTGCTTGTTTAAACCGACGCCCAGGGAGACGAGAAGGCTGCTTCCTACCTTGGCCACTACCCGGCGCACACCTCCTATGATCTCTTTCCTCAGCTCCCGCTCATCCATGCGCCGCTCCCTTGAGCCTTTCCCATTGATGGCCTATCTCCCGTATCATCTCATCCACCCCCTCGCCGGTTACGGCGGAGATGGCGAAGAGATTTACCCCTTTTTGGCGGAAGGCATCCTTGATAGGGCGTATCCTCTCCCTCACGGCGGGGAGGTCTGTTTTGTTCAGCACGACCACTTGGGGCTTTTCGAGAAGGGAGGGATGAAATTTCCCCAGTTCCTCATTGATCGCCTCATAGTGATGCCACGGATCCCCCAGAGGATCTGCCGAGATGTCCAAGATGTGCACGAGGAGGCGGGTCCTCTCGATATGACGCAGAAACCTGCTCCCCAGCCCTGTTCCCTGATGGGCACCGGCAATGAGTCCGGGGATATCGGCCATAACAAAGGCATTGAGCTCTCCGTAGGAGACCACGCCGAGATGGGGTACAAGGGTGGTAAAGGGGTAATCCGCTACCTTGGGACGCGCAGCAGATACCCGTCGAAGCAAGGTCGATTTCCCCACATTGGGGTGACCCACGATGCCTACATCGGCGAGGAGCTTAAGCTCCAGTCGGAGCCACCGCTGCTGCCCTTTTTCCCCTGGTTCGGCAAATCGAGGGGCCTGGCGGGTTGCCGTTGCAAACCGGGCATTCCCCCGCCCTCCCTTCCCCCCCGTGGCCGCCAGGAACCGCTCCTCCGCCGCAGCGAGGTCGTACAGGATCTCGCCTGTCTCCGCATACTTCACCACGCTCCCAACGGGAACGGGGATGACCAGATCATCACCGCCTTTACCCGTTTGGTCTTTTCCTTTTCCATGGGCCCCATTTGCGGCCCGATAGCGTTGCTGATACCGTAGATCCAAGAGGGTAGAGAGCCCCTCCGTGGCCATCAGGATGATATCCCCTCCCTTGCCGCCGTCACCGCCGTCCGGCCCCCCCCGGGGGACAAACCGCTCCCTCCGAAAGCTCACGCATCCCCGCCCCCCATCCCCCCCCTTGACCCAGATTTTGACCTCATCGATGAATTGCATGACGGCATACGAACGGTGGGTCATATATGATACGTATAAATAGAGGATGTACCAAAGAAGAGTAAGATTAAGAGACTGGAGCATCGAGCGGGTAAACGCTGACCCTTTTTTTATCTCCTCCTTTGGTCTCAAACTGCACGATACCATCGATCCGAGCAAAAATGGTGTGGTCGCGGCCGAGCCCCACGTTTTCACCCGGGGAGATCTTTGTCCCCCGTTGCCTCACCAAGATGCTCCCTGCCGTGACCGTCTGGCCGTCAAACCGCTTAACGCCCAATCTCCGGCCGGCACTATCCCTCCCGTTTCTTGAGCTTCCGCCCGCCTTTTTGTGGGCCACTTTTTCCTCCTTGAGCTGATATAATATCCTTGATCTCTATCCAGGTATGGTCCTGTCGATGTCCCTGTTTCAGACGATAGTTCTTTCTCCTCTTATGCTTGAAGACGACGATCTTTTTCCCTCTTCCTTGGGATGTTATCCTACCCACCACCTTTACTCCCGCCACGGTGGGGGTTCCCACTTTCATCCCCGCCTTATCGTCCTTGATCAAGAGGACCTGGTCTAATTCGACCTTTTCCCCTATCTTACCACCCACCTTCTCTACCTTGATAAGATCCCCTTTGCTTACCTTGTACTGTTTTCCGCCTGTTTCCACTACCGCGTACATACCGTATTCATCCTCCGCATTGATTGTTACAGAAAGAATGGAATGTATTAATGTAAAACAATCATGTGAGGTTGTCAAGAAAGAAAGGGCAGGTCTGAAACCTGCCCCGAGAGTACTTCACACCATGGGCCGAAGATAGTTCGGCCTTATTAGATCTTTAATACCATTATGATCGAAATCACAAAGGCGTAGATGACCAGCGACTCGATCATGGCCAGACCGATGATCATGGGGCCGAACATCTTCCCCGAGGCCGCCGGGTTGCGGGCCATCCCATCGAGGGCCGCGGCAAGTCCCCGCGCCTGACCCAGGGCCCCGCCAAAGGCCGCGATGGCAATGCCAAGGCCCGCCCCAAGGGCGATGGCCACCTTCACACTGGCTGGCAGCCCTTCCGCTGCCGCCGCTTCAGCCGTGGCCGCTTCCTGAGCCACGGCCCAAACAACCGCCCCCAATGAAAAGGCGAATACTATAAGGATACATACTGCGGTACGTTTAACCACGTTCCCACCTCCTTTCTTTTCGTTATTATTCATGCCCCTCTATGGCCAGGGAAAAATAGGTCATGGAGAGGAGGATGAAGACAAAGGTCTGGATGATGGCCACAAGCAGCCCCAGGAGCATCATGGGCAGGGGAAGCAGCAAAGGACAGAGGAAAAAAAAGACGGCGACAGCTTGATGATCACCGAAGATATTGCCGAAGAGTCGGATGGAGAGGGATACCGGACGGACAAAGTGTCCGATGAGTTCAATGGGAAGCATGAGGGGGATCAGCCAGATGACCGGGCCAATGAACTGTTTCAGGTACTTGATCCCGTGTTCCCTGATACCATAGTAGTGGGTGAGGACAAAAACCGTAACGGCACAGGCCGCCGTGGTGTTGATGTTTTCGGTAGGGGAGTGAAACCCCGGAATCAGGCCGAGGAGGTTGGACAGGAAGATGAAGAGTGCTAAGGTCCCGATGATCATCATGAACTCCGGTCCTCGAGGCCCCATATTCTCCTTGACGATGTTGAGGATCCCCTCCACGATCATCTCACCTGCGCTCCGGAAGGTCAACCTCTCCTCAGGGACAAAGTATCTTTTTGACTCTTTGCGCAGTGCCCTCGTCCCGAGGATCGCGATGATCATAAGCAACACGATCACTATAATAGCATTGGAGACATGGTGGGGAAGCTGATTCAAGAGAGGAATCGCATCGACAACACTGAAGCTTTCATGCCCCATTGGTCTTCTCCTCTTCGTCCATTGAGCAATACCCCCTGATCCCTACGACCGAGATGGCCAAAAAGATGGTGAGCAGCCCCACAAAGAAGGCAATGAGATTGACGACCCCGTGCAGCAAGAAGACGACTCCGGCCACAGCGGCAAGTACGGCGAGGAATTTAATGGTGTATTTAACGAAGACGGATCCGGCAATTTTCCCTTCGGAGAAACCGCTCTCAAAGATCATCCGCAGCGCCCTGAAGTTGAGGATAACGATGACTCCCCCGATGATGACCCCCAGGGTGATATGCCAATCCCAGAAGACGAGGCTGCCAAGGGCAAGGATGGTGAGGATGAGCCATTCGGTCCTCTCCACAGCGGCTAATCGCAACTCCTTTGCCATCAGTCCTCCAAGTCCTCCTTTTGCAGGCGTTTCCAGGCCCGATACAGGCTTCGAAAGCCCGCGGCGACCCCAAAAATGATAAAGATGATGAGAAACCAGGGTTCTGTCTTCAGCCATTTGTCGAGGTAATAGCCAATACCAACTCCTAGCGCAACCGATAACCCCATCTCGAGGCCCAGGGTGCTGTAGGAGGCAACTTGTTTGATAAACTTCGCCTTATCTTCTCCCAGAGGCGTCACAATCAAAAACCCTTTCTCTGAGGAAATAAAATGAGTACCATACCCTCTTCCCCAAGTCAATCAGCTCTGCCGGCCTATCTGCAGGCCCATCACCGGGGCCTGACAGGCCGATACTCCCTTCCGGTTTTGGATTCCCGTTCCCCGTCCACCATGACGATGTCGGCGGTGAAGTCGTAGATGCCGGCCAAGAGAAAGCTCCCCACGGCGTAGATATCCACCGGTGCCTTCTGTTCCTCAAAGGAGGCGATTTTGTCGGCGTTAAATCCGCCGGAGACGATGATCTTGACGTGGGAGAACCCCTCTCGGTCGAGCGC
>CAYWLI010000036.1:0-1560 GCA_964459135.1 uncultured Thermodesulfobacteriota bacterium
TAGGAAGGCAAATTGTCCCAGAGTTTATGGTTCACGTATACGAGACTGCTTCCGTTGCCCCTCTCTTGTGGGTTGCCCTCATCGCTGCAGCACCCTTGTTTGAAGAGGTTTTTTTCGGGGATTTCTTTTTGAGGGATTTCAGCATTCGAAACTGGGTCCGATAGGAACAGTCTGGTTGACCTCGCTGGGGTGGACAGTCTTACATCTGCAATACGGTACGTATGAACTTGGTACTATCTTTGTGTTAGGCATACTCTTTGGCGTTGCGCGTTTGAAAACCCGGTCAATCTACCACCCCTTGCCATGCACGCCCTCTTCAATCTCTTCGCCATGGTTCAACTTGTTGCCTATTTCGGCAGTGTTTGAGGAAACGTTAATGGAAGTATCGTGATGTTTTAAGGCTTGACTTTACTGTCATTCTCCATTGTAGGTTCTTAGCGATCAGGCACCTTGATCTGTATAAAAGGGGAGTATTCCTCCGCCAATTGAGCCGCGGCTTTCCCAATATTGAGGAGAGAAGAACGCTGTAGATATTTACTATCGTTGTAAAACTGGAAGAGACACGTGCCACCTACAATAGTATCGATGATATCGATGTGCACGCCTGCCGGCAAGGCAGGGCACCCTTGGCTGCGGCCTAACCTGCCGTACTGTTCGATAAAAGAACTTCTGGCATAATAGGCACCGTGGACGATGATACGCCGCTCCCGTGCCTTATCATTAATCCCCCGTTCCTTTCCGTAGAGATATAAGGAGTAACCGTGCTCGCCTTCATAGGTGTCGCCGGTCACAAAAAAACCGAGGCTGCTCTTGAGGCTGCCGGGTTCATTGGAGAAATGCCTGGCATACAGTTCTCCCGAATGCCTGCCGTGGGCGACGAGGGTATGATAGAGTACTTTCTTGTTGATGAGATCGATGACATAGAACCGCTCATCATTGGACGATTTCCGGTAGTCGATGATGGAAATAATCCCCCGTTTTTTGATGGCGCCGTTGCCTTTTAAATTGTAATACCCAATGAGCGCGTAACGGAATATATCGAAATCCAACCCATTATTCTTAAGCCCGATCATTTCATAGAGAAATCTTACATGCTCCTCAAAAACCACGATGGGCTCTTCAATGTATACATCATATGCCTGACAGGTTTGCACCGGGAGTTTGACAGAACACAGGAGGGAGACTATGCCAAGGGCGAGCAAAACCACTACCGTGGATAGGATTTTGCGGTGACGACGCATGGTCCTTATGTTGTCCACTTATGGGGAACTTGTCAATGTTTTTTGTGTTTGTGGTGCTCTAAAATATGAGATTGTCACCCATGCTGAATTTTTTGGCTGTTGGGGGATGGAAGATTAAGGTAAATGAAATTTGGAATCGAGCGATGTGGGTAAGGTCCAGACGAACTAGTAAGGCGTTCGCCTGTTAGACTTCATCCGCTGTTTAGGCTGAGCTGCCCACTGACACGTTACGGCCTTAATGCCAACCTTCCTGAGCTCATTTGCCCAATAGACCCGAGGGGATATCTGTGATAAAAGAGTTTTTGTGATACCTGCCACG
>CAYWLI010000036.1:1660-19144 GCA_964459135.1 uncultured Thermodesulfobacteriota bacterium
AAGAGGGTGAGGTGTGGGAGTGTCTGGTCAAGAGGGGAAAAAGGGTCAAGATGGGGACACGGATACAATTCGGTCCTGACCTTGAAGGAGAGGTGGTAAGCAACGGCCCTGAGGGAAAGAAGAGGATAACCTTTGATCACGAGGGGTCGTTTCAGGAGATAATCCGCAGCATCGGCCATGTTCCCCTGCCCCCCTATATCAGGCAGGGGGAAGATGAGGAGATCGATCAGGAGGGGTATCAGACCATCTTTGCCCGTCACGAGGGGGCGGTAGCGGCCCCGACGGCCGGTCTACACTTCACCCCTGAGTTGGTGCGGGCCATAGAGAAGAAAGGCATATCGTTCATACACCTCACCCTCCACGTCGGCCTGGGTTCGTTTCAGCCCATCCGCGCGGAGGAGGTGGAGGATCACCAATTGGAGCCGGAGTATTATCACATATCCCCTACTTCGGCCGAGGCCATCAATGCCGTACGGGCACGGGGTGGACGGGCTTGTGCGGTGGGTACGACGGTGGTGAGGGCCTTGGAGTCCGCCGCCGATGACGGCGGGACAATCCATCCCCGGGAGGGGTTGACTGATCTCTATATCTACCCGGGGTATCGGTTCAAGTCGGTTGATGCCCTGATCACCAACTTTCACCTCCCGCGCTCCACCCTACTGCTATTGGTGTTTGCCTTTGGCGGAAGGGAGTTCATTATGCGGGCGTACCAGGATGCGATGCGGGAAGGATACGGATTTTATAGTTATGGGGATGGGATGTTGATCATGTGAAGGGAGGACGGTTCTCTTTTCAACTCCTGAAGGAGGGGGAGGGAGGGAGGCTGGGGCGTATAACTACCCCCCATGGTTCATTCCTCACCCCCGCATTTATGCCGGTGGGGAGCCAGGGGAGCGTTAAGGCCCTGGCCCCGACAGACCTGCAGGAGGTTGGGACTGAAATACTCCTGTGCAATGCCTATCACCTCTATCTCAGGCCTGGGACGGAGATAGTGAGGAAGGTGGGGGGGCTGCATCGGTTTATGGGTTGGGAGGGCCCCATTTTGACGGATAGCGGAGGTTTTCAGATCGTGAGTATGAGCGCCTTACAAAAGGTAGAGCCCGAAGGGGTGCAATTTCGCTCCCATCTCGATGGGTCGCTCCATTGTATTACCCCGGAAAAGGCCGTGCAGATCCAAGAGGAGTTGGGTGCCGATATCATGATGACCTTGGATGACTGCCCCCCCTATCCCGCATCATCCGATGAGGCCAAGGCTGCTGTGGCGTTGACTACCCAATGGGCAAAGCGATCTCAGGAGGCGAAGCGCGGCGACGGGCAGGCCCTTTTCGGCATCGTCCAGGGGGGTGGCTATCCGGAGTTGCGCCGTCAGAGCACCCATGAACTGATGGAGATAGGGTTTGATGGATATGCCATCGGGGGCCTGAGCCTTGGTGAGGAGAAGGAGGTTACCTTTGAGATTGCACAGACCGTTACCGCGCTGCTCCCCACCGATTCCCCCCGATACCTGATGGGGATGGGGACCCCTGCGGATATCCTTGCTGCGGTAAGGATAGGGGTGGACCTGTTCGATTGTGTCCTGCCGACGAGGTGTGCGCGAACAGGACTCCTTTTTACCAGCTCCGGTACGCTTAATATCAAGCATGCACGCTACAGTAGTGATTCAGCCCCCCCTGATCCCGACTGCGGCTGTTATACGTGCAGCAATTTCTCCCGGGCCTATCTCAGGCATCTCTTTCTGGCCCGAGAACTACTGGCGTACCGGCTCAATGCCATGCATAACCTCTTTTACTATCACTCTTTGATGAGGGATATTCATCAGGCCCTCTCCGAGGGCACGATGGGCCAATTCATACGGGAATGTGTATCCCAGAGGGAAGGTAAGGGAGAGAATTCAGAGAAGAAGGAGGTGAGATAGGATGCTCGGAGAGATCGCCTATGCCATGACTGGTACAGGACAAGGAGGAGGCCAACAGAATCCTATGTCGTTCTTTATTTTTATGGCCGTGCTTTTTGCTGTATTTTACTTCATTTTAATCAGGCCACAGCAGAAACGGCAGAAAGACCAACGGCAACTCTTGCAGAACCTGAAGAAAGGTGACAAGGTTATTACCACGGGCGGCCTGCAAGGTACTATAGTCAGTCTGTCGGATACAGTCGTCACGGTGGAGATCGCCGATAAGGTGAAGGTCAAGGTGGGTAGAAACTACATCGCCGGCCTCATAAGATCTGAGTAAACAAAACCTCCTTGCCCTTAACTTGAGGGTTGAGGGCCGTGGAGGCCATAAGGAGGATGTAATGCCTACATATGAGACGATGCTCGTTTTGGACCCTGAAATGTCCAAAGAGCAGATAGATGGGTTTGTGGAGAAACTGAAGCAATTCATCGCTGATCGCGGAGCCGAGGTGCTCAAGGTTGAGGAGTGGGGTATCAATACCCTGGCCTACGAGATCAAAAAGAAAAACAAAGGTTACTACCTGCTGCTCTATCTGAATGGGGACGTTGCGCTCGTTGCCGAAATGGAAAAAAACTTTCGCTTGATGGAAGAGGTTCTCCGCTATCTCATTGTCAAGCGCGAGGAAGGGGACATTGAGGCCCTTCAACAGGGAGGAGAACCAGAACAAGAGCAAGAGCCAGAACAGGAGGAGGAACCCCAGCAAGAGGAAGAACCCCAGCAAGAGGAAGAACCCAAGGAGGAGCCAGCAGAGGATCAGGAATCAGATGGTACAGCGGAGGAGCAGTAGTGTTTTTTCTGAACCGCGTCATCTTGGCAGGGAGACTGAAGGAAGGACCCGATATCAGGTACACCCCGCAAGGGAAACCGGTGATCTTTTTTACCCTCAGTCTCCCCTCCGAACGCCCGGAGGATGAATCCCTCCCCTTTGAAAATGTCTCCATACGGGTTATGCTTGTTGGCGAACGATCGGAATCGTGGGCAAAACGGCAGGGGAAAGCGGGGGGCAATGTCCTTGTCGAAGGTTCCCTCGTCCAGCGTCGCTGGGAGACAACAGAAGGGCAGATGAGGAGAGAGATAGGGATTCTTGCCCATGGGGTTAAAGACTTGAAATGAAAAGGAGGCTTGATGCGTAAACCAGCAAGGAGATCGAACGAACGAAGAAGGGACAGAAGGGACTATAGGAAGAAAAAGGTCTGTCGGTTCTGTACCGATAGTTCCCTGAGGATCGATTATAAGAATTATCGCTTACTGAGATCGTTCCTCACCGAGCGGGGGAGGATTATTCCCCGGAGGATATCGGGTAATTGTGCCAAACACCAACGGGAACTTACCAGGGCCATTAAGCGGGCTCGACAGGTAGCCCTTCTTCCTTTTACCGCGTTGCCCAGATAGCCTATTTGTATTGCAAGGTGGGGTAGAACGATCGACATTCTGGGAGGATAGTTATGGAACTCATCTTAATGGAAGATGTCCCCTCTTTAGGAAAGGTAGGGGAGTTAGTGAAGGTGTCCGACGGTTATGCCAGAAACTACCTGTTGCCTCGCAAGAAGGCGGTCAGGGCGACGGCTGTCAGTCTCAAGGCCGTGGAGCGAGAACGGCATTCCTTAGAACACAAACAGGACAAGCTGGAGCAAGAGGCGCAGGAATTGGCCCAGAAGATAGAGGAGATTTCCTGTACCGTTGCCAAACCGGCAGGGGAAGAAGGCAAGCTCTTCGGAGCGGTCACTTCTGCGGATATCGAGGACGCCCTGCAGGGACAGGGGGTATCGGTGGATCGCAAAAAGATCGTGCTCGAAGAACCCATAAAGAATTTGGGTGTCTATACGGTCTCTCTCAAGCTTCATCCTCAGGTGACTGCCCAGCTGAAGCTCTGGGTAGTGAAGGAGTAAACGGTGGCCAAGGAGATGAAGGCAGATTTAGATGCTGCTTCCTTCAAGCTCCCCCCACAGAACATTGAGGCGGAACAATCGATCCTGGGCGGCATACTCATCGAAAATGACGCCATCAATACCGTGGTAGAATTTTTAGAGGCAGGAGATTTCTACCGGGAGGCCCATCAAAAGATCTTCCAGTGTATGATCACCCTTTCAGAGAAGAATGAACCCCTCGATCTTATAACCCTTACCAACGAATTAAAAAAGACCAAAGAACTGGAGTCAATAGGGGGGGCTTCCTATCTCGCCAGCTTAGTGGAATCCGTCCCCACGGCCGCCAACATCGCTTACTACGCCAAGATCGTGAAGGAAAAGTCGATCCTGCGGAAGCTGATCAGTACCGCTACCGAGATCGTCACCCAAAGTTACCACGAGGGAAAGGATCTTGAAGACTTCCTCGATGATGCGGAACAGGCCATCTTCCGAATCTCGGAGCACCGGGTAAAACCTGCGTTC
Organism: uncultured Thermodesulfobacteriota bacterium; assembly: GCA_964459135.1. GTDB lineage: Bacteria > Desulfobacterota > B13-G15 > B13-G15 > RBG-16-54-18 > CAYWLI01. The sequence goes on from CAYWLI010000036.1 coordinate 6,006, forward strand.
TATCCTATCAAGGAGATTGTTAAGGAGAGCTTTAAGGTCATTGAGCGACTTTATGAAAAGAAAGAATTGATCACCGGTATCCCTTCGGGATTTAAAGATCTGGACAGGAAGACCGCGGGTTTTCAAAATGCCGACCTCATCATTGTGGCCGGCAGGCCGAGTATGGGGAAGACCGCCTTGTGTCTGAACATCGCCCAGCATGCTTCAATCACTTCGAAAATTCCCACGGCGATGTTTTCCTTGGAGATGTCCAAGGAACAGTTGGCCATTCGCATGTTGTGTTCAGAGGCGCGGGTGGATAGCTCACGACTGCGCAGTGGCTTTTTGAGCGAAAGCGATTGGCCCAAACTGACTATGGCTGCAGGAGCGCTCTCCGATGCACCGATATTTATCGATGATACACCGGCCATCTCGGTGTTAGAGCTGAGGGCCAAGGCGAGGAGATTGAAGGCCGACCGCGGCTTGGGGCTGGTTATCGTCGATTATCTCCAATTGATGAGAGGGAGAAGCGGAATGGAAAGGAGGGAACAGGAGATCTCCGAGATATCCCGCTCCCTGAAGGCCTTGGCCAAGGAGTTGGATATTCCCGTGCTGGCCATATCGCAATTGAGCCGGAAGGCCGAGGATAGACCGGGGAGACAGCCTCAGCTTTCCGATCTCCGGGAATCAGGGGCCATTGAACAGGATGCCGACGTTATCATCTTTATTTATCGAGATGAGGTCTATAACCCCGATTCGGACCGCAAGGGGACGGCAGAGGTCATCATCGGGAAGCAAAGGAATGGTCCGACGGGAAAAGTAGATCTTTCTTTCATTTCTGAGTTTACGACCTTTAAAGATCTCTTTCGCGGGGAATACGATGAGATTGAAGCAGGAGGTTAGCTAAAGGTGAACGTACCCAACTTCCTTACCATAGTGCGGATCCTGTCCATCCCTGTCTTTGTCATCTTTCTGCTCTACGAGCGTTTCTTTATCGCGCTGCTCATCTTTATAGGCGCGGGGATTACCGATGGGCTCGATGGTTGGATCGCGCGGGTCTTCCATCAGAGGACCACCATAGGGGAATATCTCGATCCCATCGCTGACAAGTTAATGCTTACCACTGGCTTCATCGTTTTGGCCATTTTGGGGGTCATTCCCAGTTGGCTGACGGTGATCGTTATTGCCAGGGATGTTATCATTTTGCTGGGCATCCTCATGTTATTCCTCACCTCCCACAAGGTTGAGATCAAGCCTATCTTTATGGGCAAGGCTTCCACTGTTATGCAACTCGTGACCATAGCGTGGTCTCTCGTCACACCGTTCTCCATGGTCATGAAAAGCATCTTTCCCGCTATCATCTGGGTGACAGCCGGTTTGACCGCTCTGTCAGGGCTCATGTATATATACATCGGAACCAAATACTTTAACGAACAGGGAGGTTGATTATGTCCGCTATCCTCGACATTGTAGCACGAGAGATCCTTGATTCCCGTGGGAACCCCACCGTGGAAGTTGATGTGACCCTGGAAAGTGGATTTGGGGGAAGGGCTGCTATCCCCTCTGGGGCCTCGACCGGGGAGCACGAAGCTGTAGAACTCAGAGATGGTGATAAGGATAGGTATTTGGGCAAGGGTGTCCAGAAGGCAGTGGCCAACGTAAACGAGCGGATTGCCCCTGAACTTATCGGCTTGGACGCCTTGGATCAGATGAGCATCGATCAGATCCTTATCGACTTGGATGGTACTCCGAATAAATCCGCTCTCGGGGCCAATGCCATTTTGGGGGTATCGCTGGCCTGTGCCAAGGCGGCTGCAGCTTACCTTTCTCTTCCCCTCTATCGCTATCTGGGAGGAGTCTATGCCCACCAGCTTCCGGTTCCGATGATGAACATCCTCAACGGTGGGAAGCACGCTGATAACAACGTTGATCTGCAGGAGTTTATGGTTGTGCCCGTGGGGGCACCCTCCTTTCGCGAGGCCCTCAGGATGGGAACAGAGGTCTTCCACCACCTTAAGGCCATCTTAAAAGATAAGGGGTACAACACCGCGGTGGGGGATGAAGGGGGATTTGCCCCGAATCTGAGCTCTAACGAGGAGGCGCTGGTGGTAATTATGGATGCCATCGCACAAGCAGGGTATACCCCCGGAGATGACGTGGCTATTGCCCTGGATCCCGCGGCCAGTGAATTTTACCAAGAGGGAACATATGTTTTGCAGGCGGAGAAGCAGCAGCAAAGGACTGCCTCGGAGATGGTGGCATTTTACGAGGACCTCGTAAGTCGATATCCCATCCTCTCCATAGAAGATGGCCTGGCTGAGGACGACTGGGAGGGATGGCGGGAGCTTACCGCGAGGCTCGGCAGGAGGATTCAGATCGTGGGTGATGACCTCTTTGTAACGAATAGAGAACGCTTGGCGAGGGGGATTTCGGAAGGGGTGGCCAACTCCATCCTCATTAAACTGAATCAAATAGGGACGCTTACTGAGACCCTTTCGGCTATCGAGATGGCGAAAAAGGCCGGTTATACGGCAGTCATCTCTCATCGGTCGGGTGAGACAGAGGATACTACTATCGCTGATGTTGCGGTGGCGACCAATGTAGGACAGATCAAGACAGGCTCAGCCTCGCGGACCGATCGGGTGGCCAAATACAATCAGCTCCTCAGGATAGAGGAGGAACTAGGGGATCAGGGGGCTTTCCCGGGAAACAGGGCCTTTTACAGCATCCGCGGATAAGGAAATGTTATAAAACAGTAATACCGAAACCCCCTGTTGTTCTGTATCCCGGCATAGGGGGTTTACTTCATGAAACCATCTGTAAACAGTGATTTAAATTGTGTTTCGGGGAAAGGTATCTTCTTTCTTACCCAGATTCGCCGGTTTCGACTATATCCACCCTAAAATCGCTGGCCCCCTCAGGGGGTGAGAAGAAGATGATGGTAAAGGGGAGATTTTGCTGGGAGGGGACAGGACGTGCTTGCCCCGCTCCTATGAAGCCGAAGGACGTCTTGAGAGCATCATAGGTGGAGTTCTTGATCTCTGCATCGGTGATGCTGACGCCACAATATCCAGTGCTGGTGGCCACCTCCTTCCCCACTTTATCAAAGAGGGTGCCTTTCACCTTCACTGATTGCTTTGTCTTCTCAGACCGATTGGCTACCTTTCCCTGGATGACGAAAACTGTGCCTCCTTCCAAGGTGTACTCGGAACCCTTCATGGTGACAATGAAAACTTTCTGTGCTTTTTCTCCTGCCATAAAGGCATAGATTTTTTCATAGATGTACTCGAATGCGGGGATGGACTCTTGCGATCTGTGGAACCAGTAATATAAACTGCCGGTGGCTATCAAAAGAAAAAACATAATAACGAGAAACGCGGTAGATGACTTGCGCTCCTTCTTAGCCGGGACCTTTCCTACGGACACAGGACTGGCAGGAAATATCTCTTGTTCTGAACTCGGCGTTTCAGTGGGCGGAATTTCCTCTGCCGGTGCTTCTGCCCCGGCCAGAGGCTCTTCGGTAGTGGGAGGGACAAAGGCCCTCGGTGGCGGCGCTTGATCAGCTGCTGGAGGCACAGGTTGCCTTGGTTCTTGAGGCGGTTGTGGGGGGACATCCTGTGCCCATTCTTTCATGAAAGCATCTTCGGCTTTGTCTTCGGTTTCTCCGAAGATATCCCTTTCATTGAGGGTGAGAGGGTGAGGTACTGTGAACACATGTTGACATTGAGTACACCTCACTTTGGTCTCACCAGGTTTTACCTTGGTGTCATCGATATTATATTGCGTTCCACATTTTTCACAATTAACGATCATGGGAAAACCCCTTTATTTAATATTACACGCAAATTATTGACCAATAACGAGAAAAAATCAAGGTATTTGAAGATATTTTATATAGATGCTAGTTTCTCCTGCTGAAATTTTCACTATTATATTATTATAAAATGTACAGGGTGTCAAGGAATTATCCTCATCGGCAGTGATTTCGTGAGCGCAGAGTATACCGACACTCTGTCGGCTTACTATTCATGTCCTTAGTCTCAAGATATCCGGGCTTACGATCTTGTGCGAGGGTGACTCATATCACAAACGCATTTTGGCCTGTTACGAAAAGGTTATAGAACGATCACTTTGGAGGGAAGGAACTCGGATCCCCTGGGCTCAGACAAAAGGATCCCCAGGCAGTAAGGAGGGATTATCTCATGACCCAATGACCTGGCACCCAATGGCCGCGTGGTCCCCAGTGCCCTGAGACCCATACCGCATGGTGCGGTTTTGGGCGTGGGGAGCGGGTATGAACCACAGTGGTGCAGGAAACGCAGAAGCAAAGGAGCAAGATGAGTACTACTATTTTGGACAAGGCAGTTCGCATGATCATTCACCTCCGGTTGTTTGGAATTGTTGTCTTTATAGACACGAGGATGAGAAAAAGGTTTAATCTGAGGGTCTGCCCTCGTTTCGAAGAGATTATTGGGGGCCGCTGTCAAACTGGCTTCTCTTGACCGCAGCGCGTTTCGTGTATATATTTTGTATTTACCGTAGCATTTGAAGGTCTCATGTTACCTCACGCAGGCAGAGGTCGATAGTAGGTGTGAGATGTTGAAGCACATTGATCGGTAATTACGGGGCAGATGAGGAGTGTGATGCTAATGACGTTCAGTAAAATGAAGAAATATCTCGTTGGAATGGGCTGTTTTATTCTTCAACATATGATCGGTGGCATCTGCGTCTTTCCCCTGGGGAACCGCTCCTGCAGCGATGCAGGAGGTGACACTGGTGCGTGTGGCGGTTCGTCGAAAAAAAGCTCAGGGGGATCAAATGATCAATCTGTCGGAGGGCAGGCAGTCATCGAGGGTGTCATGATGCGCTCGCCGCGCAGGATAGCGACAGCCGTCCGTAAGCCTGACAGGGAGATTGTCACCAAAAACGACCCCTATGTCGCCTTATCGAAACGACACAAGCTCTTGAATATTCCCGTTTTTCGAGGAGCGTTGTCGTTCTTTGAAATGCTCTTCATCGGCCTGAAGGCGTTGAACCTTTCTGCCGACATAGCGCTCGAAGAGGCGGAAAAGGAAGAGAAGGGTCCCGATTGGCAGCGGACGCGCGGCGAGAGGATCAAAGACGGTCTTATCCTTGCAGGGATCATAGTGCTTGCCTTTGGGCTGGCCATTGGCCTCTTCTTCGCACTCCCCCTGTTTCTAACCGAGGTCACGGGATTATCCAAGCATGCCCTCTCTTTTAATGTGGTAGCCGGCATCATACGGGTATCCTTTTTCTTGGCCTATCTGTGGGGGATCAGCCAGTGGCAAGAGATTAAACGAATCCTTGCATATCACGGCGCTGAACACAAAAGCATCTATGCCTTCGAATCGGGTGAAGAGCTCACTGTCGAAAACGTGCGGAAATATAGTACCCATCATCCACGGTGTGGGACCAGCTTTTTGCTTATTGTGGTTATCCTTGCTATTTTGTTGTTTGCCGTTGCCGATACCATCGTTGAGATATACCTAGGCCACAGGCCAGCCTTGTGGCAGCGGTTTATAACCCATTTTTCCCTGTTGCCGCTCTTGGGGGGAATTGCATACGAGTTGCTCAAACTATCCGGCAAGAAACGAGATCATCGGTATGTCAGGTGGTTAACAGCCCCCGGGCTGTGGCTCCAGACAATGACGACCCAGGAACCCGATGATGCTCAGCTGGAGGTGGCTCTTGTGGCGTTGAACAGCGCCCTGGAAGAGACCTAGCTCTTGATGCTATAAAAACGAACAGGTATGAGAACAGTGCCACGCCTCATATTGCCCTTTCATGATCGCTCAGCATATCCTCTGCCTCTTTGTTGCCTTGAGATGATCGTATCATATTACTTCAGCTCTTGTTTTTACCTCGGGCTTGGAAGTCATAGGTAAGGGAGCAGAGGGCCGGCACGACAATCAGCGTCAAGAGGGTAGCAACTCCCAATCCGAAGATTACCGCCACGGCCATCGGTCCCCACCACTGGGTCGATTCACCTCCGAATACCAACGTGAACTTATGGAAGTCGAAGCTGATTCCGGTAGCCATAGGGAGGAGTCCCAGGATAGTGGTGATGGCCGTCAACATGACCGGTCGAAAACGGGTAAGCCCGGCCTGCACCAAGGCCTTTCGAGACGCGAGCCCCCTGTCCATGAGTTGGTTGTAGTAGTCGATCAGGACGATAGTATTGTTCACCACCACTCCGGCAAGACTAATAACCCCGACACCCGTCATCATGATGCCGAAGGCCATGCCGGTGATCAGGAGTCCAAAAAAGACCCCGATCAACGACAGCAGGACAGAGGTCAGGATAATGAAGGGGGTCATAAAAGAGTTAAATTGTGTGACGAGGATCAGGAAGATGATAAAGATAGCGACTACAAAGGCCTGACTCAGAAACCGACTGGCCTTGTCTTGCTCTTTTTGCTCTCCGGTAAAGGTGTAGGTGTATCCCCGGGGCCAGTCGAAATCGGCAAGGCGAGGCTTGATGTCCCGGATGATGTCATTGGCCAGACGCCCTGAGACATTGCCCGATACGGTGACCACTCGTTTCTGATTCAGGCGCATGATCGCGCCGATGCCGCTGCTCAGGGAGACGTTTGCTACACTGGTGAGCGGAATGGGTTCACCCCGGGGCCCGGAGATGGTGATGCGTTTGAGGCCCTCCACGGAGCGACGATCGCGTTCAGGGAGCCGTGCAATGATATCGTACTCTTCTTTGCCCTCGCGGAAGACCCCCACCTTTACACCGTTGATTGCCGCCTTGACCGTGTAGGCGATCGTATAGGTATCCAGGCCGAGCAGGGCGGCCTTCTCCTTGTCCACCCGCACCGTGATCTCCGGTTTCCCCTTCACAAAGTTGTCCTTGAGATCGACCAGGCCGGGGATATCAGCGATCTTCTTGCGCACACGGGCCGCAAGGTCACCCAACACAAGAATGTCTTTCCCCGAAATCTCGATATTGACCGGCGGCCCTGTAGGCGGACCATGTTCTTCCTCTTCCACCTGGACCTCGGCCCCTGTGATGGCAGCGAGGACCCGGCCACGCACTTCGTTGATGATCCCAGAAGAGGGGCGAGAACGGTCGTGGAACTCCTTGAAGTCCATGACCACCCGGTTGATGTGCGTCCCGCTCCCGCCTTGAGAAAAGATATCCCCCCCTACGGAACCGACGTTGGTGATGACGTAGCGGATATCTTCGTACTCTGAGACGATCTTTTCCACCTGACCCACTAATGTGTCTGAGGCGTCGAGATTGGTACCCTCTGGCGCCTTGAGGAAGACGTAGGCTCGTTCGGGATCAGTAACCGGGAAAAACTCCACGCCTTTGCCGAAGATGCCAAAGGCGGTGATGGTGATGATCAACAGGGCAAAGGCAGCGAGGACGACGAGCCAGCGGTGGTCCAGGCGGATTCTTTCGTAGGTTCTTTTGATACGGTGTTTGCGTTCGTTTTGAGGCCTTTCTGGGGGGCGGTAATCAAGGGCCCAGGTCAGGAATTGATGATAGATACGCTTGATAGAGGACAAACGATCGTTATCGCTCCTCCCTCGCCCCTGTGGCTTAACTGTCTGATAGCGTGCCGAGAGGACGGGGTTGACGACCATGGCCACGAACAACGAAGAACTCAACGCAAAGATAAGGGTCAGAGGAAGGAACCCCATAAACTCACCCATGATGCCGGGCCAGAAGAGTAAGGGGACAAAGGCCCCGAGGGTAGTCAGGGTCGAGGTGATGACCGGCCAGGCCACCTCATCGGTCCCGACCTGGGCCGCCTCCAAGCGGGATTTGCCCTCCTGCATGTGGCGGTAGATGTTCTCCACGATGACGATGCCGTTATCCACCAGCATCCCCAAGGTCAATATGAGGGAAAAGAGCACTACCATGTTCAGGGTTATATCCCCCCCGGTCAGAAATATAAACGTCATCAGCATGGAATAGGGGATGGCCAGGGCTACAAAGACGGCCGAACGACCGCCAATGAAGATAAAGAGAACAGCCAAAACAAGGATCAGACCCGTCAGGATGTTGTTCTCGAGCTCAGTGACCATCAGACGCACTTCCCTGGACATGTCGGAGGTCACATCGATCTTCAGGGCCGGTGGCAGCACCGGGCGCATCTCTTCAACGATCCGCTTGGCCTCATCGGTGACCCTCAGGATATTTTCACCGCTGCGTTTCAGCACAGCGATGGTGACACTCTGCTCCCCGTTGAGTCGGCTTCTCGTCAAGGGGTCCTGATGACTGTCGCTGATAGCCGCCAGTTCCCTGAGGTAGACCTGTTTCCCCTCATGGACAAAGGCCACAAGGGAAAAGATCTCGGAGGGATGTTTAAAATCTTCGGGGATCCGCACCAGATACTTGTTCGGGCCGATATCCATGCTCCCGCTGGGCATGTTGACGTTACCGCGTTGCACCGCATTGATCAAACTGGAGAAGGGGACGTTATAGGCCGCGACCCGGTTCAGGTCGAACTCGACATGGATCTCTCGTTGCAGACCGCCGGTCACCCTGGCGTCCAAGATCCCCGGTATTGCTTCGATGCGTTCTTCGAATTCGTCGGCAAAGGTCTTGAGACGGCGCAGGCTGAACGGGCCGGATAACACGAGCCGCATAACGGGAATATCCGAGACGTTGATCTCCTGGATGACCGGATCATCGGGGAGATCAGGCGGCAGGTCATTCTTGGCCTCATTGACCTTTTCCCTGACTTTTTGGACCGCATCATCGATATCTACGGTGGGCAAGAATTCGATGGATACCGAGGACAGACCTTCTTCTGAGGCGGAACGAATCTCCTCCACATCGGAGAGCCCCTTGAGTTTTCGTTCGATGGGGATGGTGATCAGCTCCTCCATGTCTTCGGGGGCCACGCCTTCGTAGGTCGTGGTGACAAAGACATAGGGGATGGTGATGTCTGGAAACGACTCCCGCGGCAGGGTGAAATAGCTGTAAAGCCCGATGATAACGATGATGGCCAGGAGTGCCAGGACCGTCGACTGACGTTTGAGGGCGAGGCGGTTGACAATCATGGGTACGTGCTGTTTATCTCTTTCGTTGCCTCGTCCTGGCCTGTGGTGACCCGCATCCCCTCCTCAATCTCTGTCTGGCCGGTAACGATGAGGTGATCGCCAGCCTCGAGACCACTGATGATCTGGATCCGGTCTCCCTCAATGACACCGATGGTAACGGTCCGTGAGTGAGCTGTGCCTGCGTTTTCGACGAAGACGATACGCTCACCACCTTTGTCCACTATGGAGGAGAGGGGGGCGACAAAGGCATCAGGGATGATTCGGCGCAGAAAGGCCACCCGCGCGACCATGCCCGGTCTGATGGTATGATCTGTGTTGTCGATCTCGACCCTGACGTCAAAGGTCTTGGTCGCTTGATCTGCCTTGTAGGCCACAAAATCTATGCTCCCAGGCAGCCGTCTATCCGGGAAGGCATCGATAGTAACCATGACCTGTTGCCCGGCCTGAAGATAACGAACATCGAGCTCAGGGACGTTGACATTGATCTTGATCTTGTTCACGTTCACCACATCAGCTATGGGGGCCCCGCGCCCCACAAATTCACCGGCGTCGACATAGAACTGGTTGACGATACCATCTATGGGAGCGCGTACGGAACCGCGCTCGTATTCAGTTCTGACCTGTTTCAGGTTGCTGAGGGCGAAGGCCCGTTCTGCCTCACTTTTATCTAGCTCTTCCTGCGCGATTACCTCTCGTTCGAACAGCAGTTTGCGGCGTTGATATATTTTATCGGCGAGGTTGAAGGAGGCCTCTGCATGATCCAAAGCGGCCTTGAGAGCCGAGGCGTCGATCTTTGCTAGCAGTTGGCCTTTTGTAACCTCCTGGCCCTCATGGGGGCCGATCCACTCCACTTGGCCGTCCTTGTCTGCCGCCAGACGGACGTCTTGCCATGCCTCGGTCTCGCCCGGAAGAACGATCACGTCCCGAATGACGGTTGGTTCGATGGTGACCACCGCGACCTTGGCCGCCTCTGTTGTAGCGCGGTCGTTCTCAGACTGGATCTTGCTCTCCGAACGACCACAGCCGGTCAGGTAAACCGCTGTCGATAAGAGGACGAAGAGCAGACAGAGAGCATACTTTTTTTTGCTCATGTTCATAGCGTCGTTTAACATAATGCCCCGCACTGCTTATTTCAAGGCGGGCCGGCCTCTTCAAATCTTTTGCACTAAAGCCAAGCCACCTTGTTTCAGCTTTCAGCCGTTATCTGTAGAGGATGAATGTGCTGGCTCTGACTTCTAGAAGATATTATCCGCTGTTGGGGAGCGTAACGCCGTGGTAAAAAAACCTCGGTCGTGCGTTATAATGATCTCCCGCCTTGCCAACTGTTTCCTCTTTTGTCTAACCTCTATTCCCATCATATAATGACTAATGGTCATATATTGACTATTGGTCATTAATATAGCATTTTTAGGTGCTTGTCAACCCTTTTCTGATCAAGATCGATAGGCGGGTGCAGACTGAGTGACGAGGAAGTTGGCTAAGAGGTGGGTGAAGGCTATTGAGCAGGACAGGGGTTGCCCGTCGCTGTGCCTTCTGGTTTTTCTCATACGCATGCAGCTTCGCTTGCAAGAGGTACCTCTTTTGACGCAGGGGCTCAAGGCCCTTGAGGTTGAAGTGATTTTCATGGTATCTGTAAGGATAACGTACTGTTTCATCCAGGCGAGAGGGAAAGATATTTTTATTAATAGAGAACAATGCATCAACCATCTTATCTCGTCTTACATGAAAAGGGGGAATTACACAAGAGGGTCAAGGCCCTGGGAGAAATCCTCACCCGGTGCCGCCTCTGTCCCCGTGCGTGCGAGGTAAACCGCCTCAAAGGTGAGAAGGGATACTGCCGGGCAGGGGCAGAAGCCATGATCTCCAGCGCCTTCTCCCATTTCGGTGAAGAACCCCCGCTGGTTGGACACCACGGCTCAGGCACCATCTTTCTGACCCACTGCAATCTGAGGTGCGTCTTTTGTCAGAACTACGACATCAGCCATCTGGGGGAGGGGAAGCCGATCACTTCCTCTGAGTTGGCTCAGTATATGATCGGCCTCCAACAGAGGGGGTGTCACAACATCAATTTTGTCACCCCCACCCAGTATGTCCCCCAAATCGTGGCGGCCCTGCCGGAGGCCATCGAGTTGGGACTCACCGTTCCCCTCGTCTACAACTGCGGCGGCTATGAGTCCCTGGAGGTGATTAAGCTCCTGGATGGGATCTTCGACATCTATATGCCCGACACCAAATTCTCCCAAGAGGAGGCTGGGGCCCGCTATAGTAATGCTTCTGACTATCCTCAGGTCTTGCAGGAGGTCCTTCGGGAGATGCACCGGCAAGTAGGAGATCTGGTCCTGGATGAGCAGGGGATCGCCTCTCAAGGGCTCCTGATCCGTCACCTGGTGATGCCGCATGGGGTGGCAGGCACCAGAGAGATCATGGCCTTTATCGCCCAGCACGTGTCAATCGACTCGTATGTGAACATTATGGACCAGTACCGTCCCCTCTACCGGGCAGGAGAATATTCGGAGATAGATCGCCCCATCTCCTCTCGGGAATATCGCGAGGCAATAGGGATCGCTCAGGGTGAACGGCTGCACAGGGGTTTTTGATGGATCTCAAAGAGGTGTTGGAGGAATTATCAGCTTTAAAGAAAGCAGTCAAGGCACTCCAAGCCGGCTTAGCACGGCTCGAGCAGGAGGCGTTCGATGGAGAGAGGGCACTCCAGCGGGCCATCAAGGCCCGGGGGATGCAGATCCATCGCCAGAACCCCGATGACGAACTCATCTTCTCGCCTCAGGCCAGTTTGGAAGAGAGGGCCGCCATCTATGAGTTGTTGCAGCACTATTCATTCCGCCTTTTTCTTCGAGATGTGATCAGCAACAAGGAGTCGTTCAGGGCCGAGGGGCTGGTTCGATATTGTTCCCTCAAGACCGCCCAGCAATACATCGCCTCCCTCTGTGAACTCAAGATTGCAGAGCCCATGAAGGGGAAGGGAGGGACCTTCCGTCTGGCGAACAGGGCCCTCTCCAACTTTGGCCCCACCCTCGAGTGGTTTGTCGCCCAGATGTTCCTGAGGGAATTCGTCTCTCCGGCCATCTATGGCGTGCGGTTTAAGAAGACGCACAGCGGTGGGGATTATGATGTCATTGCCCTCTGGGAGGGGCGCTTGGTATATGTGGAAATAAAATCTTCCCCCCCACGGGGGATTGAAAGAAATGAGATAGGGTCGTTTCTTGCCCGGATAAGCGATCTCGTGCCCGATATCGCCTTCCTCTTCAATGATACTCAGCTGCGCATGAAAGATAAGATCGTCATCATGTTTGAAGAGGAACTACATGAGCGGTACGGCGCACGCAGCACCGATAGATTTCCCCTTACAAGGATGGTTGATGAGTTGTTTCACATCAACCATCGTATCTATATCGTCAATAGCAAGAGAGATGTAGTTGCAAACTTCAACTACTGTCTCAGAGATTTCCTGTTGCATGACAGGGCCGAGGTATTGCCCCTCGTACCCCCCCCCGCAGACTAATATACTATGATAATGATCTTACCGTATCGCGTCTTTCAACCCTTTCCCCGCCTTAAACTTGGGTATCCTGACTGCGGGGATGTCTATCTCTTGGCCGGTGCGGGGATTTCTACCCTTCCTGGCTGATCGATTTGACACGAGAAACGTTCCAAAGCCCGGCAGCGTCATTTTGTCCCCTTTCTTGAGAACCTCGGTAATGCTGGCGGTGAAGGAATTAAGGGCCCTTTCTGCTGCAGCCCGCGGTATCTTGGCCTCTACGGCGACCTTGTCTATAAGATCTGATTTCGTCATCGCATCCCCTCCTTAAGAAGAATAGTATTAAACATTAATATACTTCCCCTGAACACTCTCAAAGAAACTACTTCCTTACCCACCCCATAATTGTCTCTTGTCACCCCCTTTTCTCACGGCTTTGGTGAAAAACATATAGCACAAAAGGCAAGGGGTGACAAGAAAAAAAAGAAAAAATGAGAGAAGAATCGTCAGCTACTTTCTCCGTGCTCTACCATTGACCCCTGTGAGTGTCCTTTTTTGTCACAAGAAAAGTCTGAAATACCCCTGGTCTTGCATCGAAGGGGTATGGTATACTTTTTCGATG
>CAYWLI010000037.1:0-2869 GCA_964459135.1 uncultured Thermodesulfobacteriota bacterium
TTACGTCTGATAAGATATATTATGTAAACTAAAACGTATATATAGGTATCTGAAGGCTCATCTTGCACCCCTCAACCACCCCTACTCTCATCCTCTTCTAAATATATGGCTTTATTCTTTTAATAAAGAGGGCGGGAACCTATGTTTGGTTCTCGAAAATAGTTGATAACTATTCGTTTGTAATAGGTTTTATTTCCGCCAGAATTCGGGGAAGAGGAGTATTACGATAGTATAGACCTCAAGCCTGCCGGCAAGCATACAGAAAATCAGGATCCCCTTCCCTATTGAGGGGATATGGGCGTAATTTTCAGCAGGGCCGACCAAACCCAGGCCCGGCCCTATGTTGCCCAAGGTAGCAGCTACCGATGAAATGCTCGTAACAATATCAAGCCCCAAGAAACTCATGGCTAAGGAGGCGAGGACAAAGATGGCCATAAACAAGATGACCATACCCAATATGCCATTGAGTACGGATTGAGAGATGTTCTGTTCCCCCAATTTTACCGTTGTTACAGCATGGGGATGGATAATCCTGCGCAATTCTTGCTGGGCATATTTAAAGAGCAACATAATCCTGATACACTTGATCCCCCCGCCGGTTGAACCTGCACACCCCCCAATAAACATCAAAAAGACAAGAAGATACTGACAGAAAGAAGGCCACACGCCGAAATCTGTCGTAGCATACCCGGTGGTGGTCATGATAGAAACCACCTGAAACGCTGCATCTTCCAAACGATTCCCCCACCCTCCCCCCATTACAAAGAGCAAATAACCGAACACCAACCCTATCCCTACCAGGATGAGCGTCAGATAAAAACGGAATTCCCGATCAAGCCAGTATCCCTTATAGCCACCCTTCAGAAATCGATAATGGAGGGCAAAATTGGTACCGGCTAAGAACATAAAGACGGTTATAACAATACGATGATAATGCCCATAAAAGGCTATACTGGTATCTTTGGTAGAAAATCCTCCCGTTGCCATGGTCGTGAAGGAATGACAAATAGAATCGAAGATATTCATTCCCCCGAGAAAAAGCAGAACAACCTCCAACCCCGAGATGAGGAGATAGGTTTGCCACAGTATCTTTGCTGTTTCGGCAATACGGGGACGGAGTTTGTCAAGAAAGGGGCCGGGGACTTCTGCCCGATACAACTGCATACCCCCGACCCCCAAAAAGGGAAGAATGGCGATGGAAAGGAGGATAATGCCCATCCCCCCCAGCCATTGGATCATGGCCCGCCAAAAAAGAAGGCCTTTGGGAACAGCATCGAGAGCGGTAAGGACTGAGGAGCCTGTGGTGGTGAAGCCGGAGACCGTTTCAAAGAGGGCATCGATAGGATGAGTAAACAGCTCGGACACGTAAAAGGGAATGGCACCAAATATACTGGCACTGATCCACCCAAAGGTAACGATGAGGAATGCCTGCCGCCTGGTGAGGTCTCCCCGTTTTTTGGGAATAGGAAGGTAGAGGAGCAACCCGGCCAGCGCTGTTATCCCCATGGCAATGAGAAAAGAAACGATCTCCTTTTCTCCATAGTACCAACTGATCCCTAACGGGAAGATCATAGTCCCGGCCAGAAAGAGATTGAGCAAGCCGAGGACGCGAAGGATCTGGGACATCAGCTATCCCCTACCAATACTCAGGCTTCACCATTACCATCTTTTCAACTTTTTTCATGGCAGCTGAGGCCACCACCATTGCCACCTTATCCCCAGGAACAATAACAGTCTCTCCGTTTGGAACCACGAGTTCTTCCCCCCTGAATATGGCCCCCACCAGCACCCCTTTTGGCAAGTGCAAATCTTTCAGGCGTTTATTGATCAGATCAGATGTCTCCAACGCTTCGATTTCTATAACCTCGGCCTGGTCCTCAAGCAGGGTGACCACACTGGCTATTTTCCCCCTCCTGATGTGCTGCAGGGTCTTGTTTACCGCTATGAGGGAGGAGCTGATGGCAACGTCAACCCCTATTTGATACACCAACGGCAAATAGGCGGCTCTATTGATGGAGGCGACAACCCGTCTGGCACCCATCCGCTTGGCGAAGAGGGCGATGAGAATGTTTTTTTCTTCATCTGGCGTGACCGCAATAAAGGCATCCATCTCACTGATATTCTCTTCCTCGAGGAGTTCATGTGATGTAAAATCCCCCCGTAAGACCATGCTCTTGTCCAATTCTGAGGCAAGGAACTCACAGCGCTCCTCATCGGGCTCAATGATCTTCGGATGTATGCCTTTCTCCTCTAACATCTTGGCAAGATTGAACCCCACGCTGTCACCACCAAAAATCATCACCCGCTTCAGGACTGAGTTATGATAGCAATTGAGGGGAGCGAGGAGAGTAGAGATGGTTGAAGGCTCGCCGATAATAAAGACCAGATCTCCTTTCATAATTTCGTCTTTTCCCGTGGGGACGATCACGTGGTTGTCGCGGTAGATCGCCGCAATGATGACCCGCAAGTCTGGGTAGAGAATTTTTAAGTCAAGCATGTGTTTGCCAATGATCGGGTTTCCCTCCTTGACAAAGACGCTGGCCATCCTGATTCTTTCGTTCGCGAAATCAACGACATCCACGGCAGCCGGGGTCTCCAGAATCCTCATAATGGAGGCCACCATCTCCTGGTCCGTATTGATGACGAGATCGATGTCCAATCGATCTTCTCCCAGAATAAGCATATTAGATGCGTACTCACTGTCTTTGATCCTGGCTATCTTGATGGGGACGATGGCCTGTGCGCCCGCCACCAAACAGGAGACCATGTTCACCTCATCGCTGTCAGTAGCTGCGACGACGATTTCAGCCTTCTCTATGCCCGCCTTGCGCAGCACCGCCATACTACTGCCACTGCCGTGGATGGCGTG
>CAYWLI010000037.1:2969-19101 GCA_964459135.1 uncultured Thermodesulfobacteriota bacterium
AAGGAGGCCTCATGGAAACCAAGAGATTGTCTCAGGGAATGATCCAGGTCTATACCGGGGATGGGAAGGGGAAGACGACTGCTGCGCTGGGGCTCGCCTGCCGTGCTGTCGGCTATGGCTTGAAGGTCTTTATCATCCAGTTTCTGAAGGGAAACATGGAATACGGTGAACTAGAGACGGCAAAAAAATTGGCCCCATACCTCACCATCAAACAGATGGGCCGGGGGTGCCTGCTGAAGAAGAGTGAGCACCCTGAACCGGTGGATATCGCCTGTGCCCAGGAGGCCGTGGCTCTGGCACGTGAGGTCCTTCGGAACGGCGATTACGATATCGTGATCTTAGATGAAATCAACGTGGCTGTTGATTTGGGACTTGTTGACAAAGAAGAGGTCATTCAGTTGATGGATGAACGCCCCTCACATGTGGAATTGGTCCTGACCGGCCGTTATGCAGCGCCAGAGATAATTGAACGGGCTGATTTGGTTACTGAGATGGTGGAAATAAAACATTATTACGGACAAGGAATCCAAGCCAGGATGGGAATCGAAAAATAACTATGGAGTGCATTTATGAACCCCCTGCCCATCTTGTTCATCGGCCCTCTTTTTCATCGGCATCGGAAGCTTTTTCACCGTCTATGCGATACCCCTCATCAACCCATTGACCGAGGTCAATGAGCTTACACCTCTCAGAACAAAAGGGACGATAGGGGTTCCCTCCCCAACGGATCAATACGCCGCACCGGGGGCACTGCGCCCTCACTTCTTCTTCCGCCATTTACTCCCTGCGCTTTTCTTCCCCCCTTCTCCTTCTAGGGCGGCGAATTCCTCGAGGAGCTCTTCCTGCCTCTTGGAGATCTTTTTGGGCACCTCGACCGTTACCTGAATGATCTGATCCCCCCGGCCGCGGCCGTGGAGGTGGGGAATCCCCTCACTTCGTAACCTGAATATCTCCCCTGGTTGTGTCCCCTTGGGGATCTGAATCGTCTTGGTACCATCCAAGGTAGGCACGTTAATGGTCCCCCCTATAGCAGCTATGGTAAACGATATGGGTACACGCCAGATAATATCGTCCCCCTCGCGCTCGAAAAACTCGTGGGGCTCCACATAGATGATAACGTAGAGATCACCTGCAGGACCGCCTCGTGACCCCTCTTCCCCTTCCCCCCTGAGTCTGAGGCGGGAACCGGTATCCACCCCTGGAGGGATCTGAAGGGAAACCTTCTTTTTCTGCTTTACCAATCCTGCACCGCCGCATGATTTGCACGGATTGGCGATCACCCTACCCTCGCCGCGGCAGTAAGAACACGTGGTGCTGATGGTAAAGAAGCCATGTGACCTATTGACCTGCCCTCTCCCATGACAGTGGGGGCACACCTGGGGTTCAGAACCGGGCTGCGCTCCAGTCCCATTACAGTGTTCGCACCGCCCTTTTTTTACTACTTCGATTTCCGTTTCCTTGCCAAATGCCGCATCGACAAGGGATATCTTCAGATCATATCTGAGATCAGCGCCCTGACTCGCTCCCCGTCGGGATGACCGAGGCGAAAAACCGAAGAAATCTTCGAAAATATCGCTAAAAGAGGAGAATATATCATCAAATCCTCTAAAACCCTGAAACCCCGTGCTCCTTAAGCCATCATATCCATAGGCATCGTATATCTCCCGTTTATTGGGGTCCCTGAGGACCTCATAGGCCTCTGCAGCCTCCTTGAATCTTTCCTCCGCATCTTTGTCATCCGGGTTGCGGTCTGGATGATATCTGAGGGCCATCTGCCGATACGCCTTTTTTATCTCATCCTCTGAGGCGCTGCACGATACACCCAAAATATCATAGCAATCCCGTTTAGCCATGCCTATGCTCCAAAAAACGCCAGATTCGGCTTTAATATAATAACCATTGACACACTTTTCAATATCTGCTTCAATAATTGCGCAATACTGTGGAGGCTGGGGAGGCGTTTGAACGTGTATAATCCTTACTTTTTTAACGGCGCTCTGTTGGTCTATTTCATCGCTTTTGTGTGTTACCTCCTCTTTGTGGTAACAAAACGACAGGGGGTGGGGAGGACTGCTTTTGGGATCATCCTCATCGGTTTTTTCATCCACCTGGCAGGCCTCGTGATTCGATGGCTGGAGAGCCACGCCACGGGATACGGCTATATCCCCCTTTCAAATATGTACGAATCCCTCGTCTTTTTCTCCTGGGCCATCGTCTTGGTATATCTCCTCGTGGATATCAGATATCACCAGAGGACCATCGGGGTCATCGCCTCTCCCCTTGCAGCCATCGCCATTGCCGCGGCCTCCCTCGTGCCGGGGGTAACGAGCGATATCCGCCCTCTCATCCCGGCCCTACAAAGCAACTGGTTGGCCATCCATGTGATCACCTGCTTCCTCGGCTATGCAGCCTTTGCCATTGCCTGTGGGATAAGCGTTGCCTATCTGATCCAATTAAAAAGAGAAATATCCCCCCGCGGACCCATAAGCTGGCTGCCCGCATCTCAGATATTAGATGACATAAATTATAAAGCTATTATCATCGGCTTCCCCATGCTCACCCTCGGTATTGTGACGGGGGCGGCGTGGGCCAGTTATGCCTGGGGCACGTATTGGAGTTGGGATCCAAAGGAAACCTGGTCTTTGATTACGTGGTTTATTTACGCAGCCTTCTTACATGCTCGATACACACGTGCGTGGCGAGGGAAAAAGACCGCCCTGCTCTCCATCGTAGGATTCTGCGCGGTCATCTTTACCTATTTTGGGGTGAACTTCCTGCTCGCTGGCCTCCACAGCTACCTTTAGCCCTTCGAATTGATAGCAATTAAAGCTCTTTTTCCGACGCTCACTGCTTTTCCCTCATGAGGCATCCCAAGCCAAGTACTCGAAAAGCATTGCTTTTTTTTGCTCATTTCGTTATCTTTTTGTGTAATGATCTATGGTATCGGTGTGGACATAGTAAAAATAGCAAGATTCGAGCGGGCCTTGGAAAGGTGGGGTCATCGCCTCAGCGAGCGGGTCTTTACCCCCCAGGAGTTATCGATCTGTCACAACAAGGCGCATCCGGGGAAACATTTGGCCCTCCGTTTTGCCGCCAAAGAGGCCTTCTTAAAGGCCATGGGTATTGGGATGTTCCAAGGAGTAGCCTGGAATGATATAGAGATCAGCAATGATTCCCTGGGTCGTCCTCACATGAAGGTGAGGGGCACAGCAGAAAAGATCTGCCGAGAAAAAGGGATACACGAGATCTTTGTAAGCATCTCTCACGAACATGAATATGGGGTCGCCCACGTGCTCTTGGAGGTGTGAGGTGAAACTCGTAACCGCCAGCCAAATGCAAGACCTTGACCGCAGGACCATCAAGGAGTGCGGCATACCGGGGATCGTCTTGATGGAGAATGCCGGCGAGGGTGCTGCTGTGCTCCTCGTTCGTTCTTTCCCCGAGGTCCGCACAGGGTGGGTTGCCGTCCTCGCCGGCCAGGGGAATAATGGTGGCGATGGTTTCGTTATGGCCAGACACCTGATGAATTGGGGGATACATACGAAAGTATATCTCTTTTCATCCATAGATGATGTACACGGTGACGCCCGGACAAATCTAGAGAGCTGGCTGAATATGGGAGGGGAGTTATCTGAGATCCCCTACAAGGGAAACTTCACCAGGGCAAAAAAAGAACTCACCAATGCACATGTCATCGTGGATGCCATCTTTGGGACCGGGTTGAATTCAGAGATTAAGGGTGTCGTAAAAGGCGTCATATCCTTTATAAATTCCCTCCCCACACCGGTAGTGGCTGTCGATATCCCCTCTGGGTTGGATGCTACGGGGGGAAAAGTATTGGGTGCCGCTATTCGAGCCAACCTAACTACCACCTTTGGATTGGCCAAGATTGGACAGGTGGTTGAGCCTGGCAGACAGTATGTTGGGAGCTTAGAGGTTATTGATATCGGGATCCCCCGTATTTTCATTGAAGAAGCTGATATCAAGGCCCATCTCATCGACTCAGAAGAGCTGAATCTGAGCCTTCTTGATCCTCGCCCCCCTGATGCCCATAAAGGGGATTACGGACACCTCTGTGTCCTGGCCGGCTCTCCGGGCAAGACCGGAGCGGCGGCCATGATCTGCCAGGGGGCCCTGCGCACAGGGGCAGGGCTTGTCACCCTCGGGATACCTGCCAGCCTGAACCCCATTCTCGAGGCAAAGCTCACCGAGGCGATGACCGAACCCCTCCCTGATGCACCTGCCGGGTATCTTTCCCCTGACGCATCTCAACAGATCCGTCAACTCCTGAAGGGGAAAACGGCCCTTGCCCTGGGACCTGGTATCTCCACCCAGCCCCAGGTTCAGGAGCTCCTCTTGGAACTCATCCCGCGCGTCACGATCCCCCTCGTTATAGACGCTGATGGCATTACCGCCTTAGCCTCACGACCAGAGATCCTGAAGGAATGCAAAAGTACTATTGTCATCACTCCTCACCCTGGTGAAATGGCACGCCTCGTGGGCACCACAACGCATAAGGTACAGGATGACCGGATAGGGGCGGCCAAGGCTTTCGCCACCACATTCGGCTGTATCGTCGTGCTGAAAGGCAACAGGACCGTCATAGCAACCCCCGATGAGAAGATCTATATCAATCCGACGGGCAACCCAGGCATGGCCTCGGGGGGTGTGGGGGATGTCCTCACGGGGATAATCGGTGGTCTCATCGCCCAGGGCCTTTCCCCCTTGGATGCCGCCATCTGGGGGGTATACCTTCACGGAATGGCCGGCGATCTCGCCGTTCAAACAGTAGGAGAAATTTCCCTTATTGCTGGTGATATCATCGATTATATCCCGCGTGCCCTCACAGAGGTAAAGGCCCGTGTCAACAGCAAAGGCATTAAAGATCATCTCTCCCACCCCCCAAGAAACTGAGAGGATAGGATCATTATTAGGGAACATGCTGATCCCGGGGGATGTCATTGCCCTATCGGGTGAGTTGGGTTCGGGGAAGACAACCCTCGTCAGGGGATTGGCGCAGGGGATGGGATTTTCCGGTGAAGAGGTCGCGAGCCCATCATTTACGCTCGTTAACGAATATGAAGGTTACCTCCCCCTCTTTCATATAGATCTGTATCGCCTCAGGGACGCACAAGAACTCCACGAGATAGGATATGAAGAATATATCAGTGAGGCAGGGGTGGCGGTGATCGAATGGGCGGATAGAGTTCGCAACGCAATACCGCACGAATCCCTTTGGATAACGTTACAGTATCAAGGTGTTGAACACCGGGAGATTATGATGCAACCTCAGGGAGATCGATACGAGAAGATGATTGAAGAGTTCAAGAAGAAAGTATATAATAACCAATCTGTTTAGCACACAGTCCGAGGAGCATAGAACGAAGCATGGCATTAATTGTACAAAAATACGGGGGCACGTCGGTGGCCGATGTTGAGCGGTTCCGAAACGTCGCCCAGCGGGTGATCAAAACCAAGGAGCAAGGGAATGATCTCGTCGTCGTCGTATCGGCAATGGCGGGAGAGACCGATCGGCTCCTCACGTTGGCCACCGAAGCGTCATCGGAGCCTGACGATCGAGAATTGGACGTACTCCTCGCCACGGGGGAACAGGCCTCCTCGGCCCTGCTCGCTATCGTCCTCAGATCTATGGGACATCCGGTGAAATCGTATCTCGGACACCAGATAAAAATCAGCACGGATAGTGCTTACGGCAAAGCACGGATTACCGGTGTGGATGCCGAAAAGATCTTTGCAGAGCTGCGTGAAGGACGGATCGTCGTGGTGGCTGGCTTTCAAGGTGAGGATGAAGCGGGAAATATCACTACGCTGGGCAGGGGTGGATCGGACACAACTGCGGTAGCCATTGCCGCCGCCCTCAAGGCAGACCTCTGCGAAATATATACCGATGTGGATGGTGTCTTTACTACGAATCCGAGCATCTGCGAACATGCGCATAAGATCAACCGGATCAGTTACGAAGAGATGCTTGAGATGGCCAGCCTCGGTGCTAAGGTGTTGCAGACCAGGTCAGTGGAATTCGCCAAAAAATATGGGGTTACCGTTCATGTCCGGTCATCGTTTCACGAAGGAGAAGGAACCATCGTCTGTGAGGAGGAAGTTGATATGGAACAGGTCGTGGTATCAGGGGTAACGTACGACATGGACCAGGCCAGGATCGAGATTGCCAGGGTACCGGATAGGCCTGGCATTGCCGCCACATTCTTTGACGCCATCAGTGAGGCGAACATCCTGGTGGACATGATCATCCAGACATCGAGCCTGGAGGAGGGACTTGCCAATATAGCCTTTACTATTTCCAAGGCTGATTTCCCCACCTCCCTTAAGATAGCCCAATCCCTCGCCAAGGAATTGGGGGCCAAAGAGGTTATTGCTGAGGATGAAATGGCCAAGATTTCTATGGTAGGAGTGGGGATGAGAAGTCACTCAGGGGTTGCTTCCAAGATGTTCGGCACCTTGGCAAAGGAAGGAATCAACATCAAGATGATCAGCACCTCAGAGATCAAGATCTCCTGTGTCATTGATGCCAAATATACGGAGTTGGCCGTGCGGTCGCTCCACGATGCCTTTGATTTGGGCAAGGGGAATGGATAATGGAGGTCAAGATTTACGATACTACCTTGAGGGATGGAACCCAGGCGGAAGATATCTCCTTCTCCGTTGAAGACAAACTGAGGATCACCCAGAAGCTTGACGAATTGGGAATTCACTACATCGAAGGAGGATGGCCTGGTTCCAATCCCCGGGACGTCCAGTACTTTCGCGAAGTGCAAAACATGCCGCTCGCCACCGCAAAGGTCGTGGCCTTTGGAAGCACGACGCGGAAGGGTGTACCCCCTGAAAAGGACGCCAACATCTGCGCCCTCCTCGATGCGAAGACGGAGGTGATAACCATCGTCGGCAAGTCGTGGGATATCCACCCCCTCATTGCGATGAATATTTCTTTGGAAGAAAATGTGGAACTTATCGTTAAATCCATCGCTTTTCTTAAGAAGCATGTGCCCGAAGTCATCTTCGACGCCGAGCACTTCTTCGATGGTTTTAAGGGAAACAAGGAGTATGCCCTCTCGACCATCAAGGCTGCCGAGGAGGCAGGGGCGGACTGCATCGTTCTCTGCGACACCAATGGGGGAACGTTGCCCTTTGAAATTGAAGAGATTATCAGGGAGGTAAAAGGTTCCATTACAACTCCCTTGGGTATCCATATCCACAATGACTCCGAGTTGGCAGTAGCCAACACCATCGTGGCTGCCAAGGAAGGGGTCGGCCAAGTCCAGGGGACCATCAACGGCCATGGGGAGCGATGCGGCAATGCAAACCTTTGCTCCATTATCCCCAACCTCCAGTTGAAGCTGGGTATCCAGTGCCTCTCCGATGATCGCCTCACAAAGCTCAAAGAGGCATCCAGATTTGTAAGCGAGCTGGCCAACCTACCACACAACAAGCATCAACCTTATGTGGGGGATAGCGCCTTTGCCCACAAAGGTGGATTGCACGTGAGTGCCATCCGTAAGAGTCCTTTGACGTATGAACATATCAAACCAGAACTGGTGGGAAACACACAGCGGATTCTTATCTCTGACCTCTCAGGTGAGAGTAATGTCCTCGCCAAGGCAGAAGAGTTTAATATCAAGCTGAAAAAGGGCGATTCGACAACTAAAAAGATCGTAACGGCTTTAAAGGAATTGGAAAACCAAGGGTATCAATTCGAAGGGGCCGAAGGGTCCTTTGAGCTTCTCATCAAGAAGGCAGTAGGCCGCCACAAAAAATTCTTTGACTTGTTGGGTTTTCGGGTGATTGTGGAAAAAAGAGGCGATGATTCCCCTTCTCTATCTGAAGCCACTATCATGGTGCAGGTGGGTGATCGAGTGGAACACACTGCTGCTGAAGGCAATGGTCCGGTTAATGCCCTGGACAACGCCCTGAGAAAGGCATTGGAGAAATTTTATCCGGAGCTCGCCGAGGTCAGGCTTATCGACTATAAGGTCAGAGTCCTCTCTGCCCAGGAAGGCACAGGAGCCAACACCCGCGTTCTGATAGAATCGTGGGACGGAAAGACGAAGTGGGGGACTGTAGGGGTATCGGAGAACATTATTCAGGCCAGCTGGCTGGCCTTGGTGGACAGCATCGACTACAAACTATTGAAAGAAGAAGAGGGAGGAATTAGATAAAGCGGCAAAACCGCAAGAATTCTCTTTTATTATATTTCAATAATTTAATAATGTTAATGATAATAATGTATTTTATTTGTGAAGTTTATCTGTTCTCAGCCTCCTTAACCTTGCGCTATGCCCTTGATAAAATTTATCCAATGTTTGCCATCCTCAGCTAACATCTTATCTAAGGAGACCCCCGCTTTAAAATAATATGACCCCCCCCGAGTATTAAGTTGATACCATGCAATTTTCCCCTTCGCCATGATTATTTTGGCATCAGGAGGGAGCTTTATGTTAAATTCTAACTCATTGTCTCCCGATACGAGAAAGGGGTCCAGATTGACGGGTTCCACCCCTCGTTGGAGCAAAAGGATATCATGTTCAAGGAATACCTCGGTCTCTATTAAGAAACCTGTAAAGGATACATTTCTCGATGTTACCTTGATTCCTTCGCCCTGCTTGGCTCCCCTTGAAAACTTCATTCGTATTGATAGCGGTATTGTCAATCGGCTATACTTGCGCTGATCCATTGTGCTTACCCTTTTGGCTTTGACAATCGGAATTCTTCTATATTATTTTTACTTTATCACAATAAACCATACTCGGGCAACAAAAGAACTCCTTGAAACGAGTAGGGTTTGATTCCCCTGTCGAGCGTCTCCCCCCTTGTCTTTTATTACACAAATTGCTACCATACCATGCCACAACAGGTCAAAACGCTTTTTTATTATAAAACAGAGAGGTGACTATTATGCGTTCGGATGCCATGAAAAAAGGACTTGAGCGAGCTCCCCACCGATCCCTCTTCAAGGCCATGGGGTACACCGATGAAGAATTGTCCAGGCCTCTTATCGGTGTTGCCAACTCTGCTAACGAGGTCATTCCTGGGCATATCCACCTGCACCGTGTCACCCAGGCCGTCAAGGATGGGATCAGGATGGGTGGGGGGACCCCTTTGGAGTTCGCTACCATCGGGATCTGTGATGGGATCGCCATGGGACATGAGGGGATGAAATACTCCCTCGGATCACGAGAGCTCATCGCCGACTCAGTAGAAGTCATGGGCATGGCCTACCCTTTTGATGGGCTGGTCTTGATCACCAACTGTGACAAGATTGTTCCAGGGATGATGATGGCTATGGCGCGCTTAAATATCCCCGCCATCTTGGTGAGCGGCGGTCCTATGCTTACCGGCTGGCATGAGGGTACAGCAACTGATGTTATCACTGTCTTTGAAGCGGTGGGCAAGGTTGCGGCAGGAAAGATGTCCTCGGACGATCTCTCTGCCTTAGAGTGCGCCGCGTGTCCCGGACCCGGCTCATGTGCGGGAATGTTCACGGCCAACTCCATGAACTGTCTCTCCGAGGCCTTGGGGATAGCAATGCCCGGTAATGGAACCATTCCTGCAGTGGATGCCGCCCGATTGCGCCTGGCCAAGGAGGCCGGCATAAAGGTGGTTGAACTCATCCAACGTGGGATCAAGCCGCGAGACATCCTCACCATGGAGGCCTTTGCCAATGCGATTACCGTCGATATGGCCTTTGGCGGTTCAACCAATACGACCCTGCACCTGCCGGCAATAGCTCATGAGGCAGACCTTAAGATAGACCTAGAGCTCTTCAATCAAATCAGCCAGAGGACCCCTCACCTGTGCAACCTCTCCCCTGGAGGTCCTCACCACCTTCAGGATCTACATCAAGCCGGAGGGATTCCGGCCCTCATGGGGGAACTGGCCAAGGGGAAATTGATAAACACCAAAATCATGACCGTGACAGGGAAGAAGGTGAAGGAAAATATCAAATCATCGCCTATCCTCAATCAAGAAGTAATTAGGCCATTGGAACATCCCTATCACCCTACCGGCGGCCTGGTTATCCTCTTTGGCAATCTGGCCCCGGAGGGGGCGGTGGTCAAGGCCTCGGCCGTCGACCAAGAGATGCTCAAAAACCAGGGCCCTGCCCGTGTCTTTGCATCAGAAGAGGAAGCCTTACAGGTGATCTTGGCCAAAAAAATCGCACCAGGAGAAGTAATTGTCATCCGCTATGAAGGTCCCAGGGGGGGGCCGGGGATGAGGGAGATGCTTGCTCCTACCTCGGCCATCGCCGGCATCGGCATGGACAAGGAGGTTGCCCTGATTACGGACGGGAGATTTTCCGGGGGGACTCGAGGTGCTGCCATCGGGCACATCTCTCCAGAGGCTGCCGAAGGGGGCCCCATTGCCGTTGTCAAGGACGGCGATATCATCGAGATCGACATACCTGCACAACAGTTGCGGTTGCACCTGTCGGACGATGAAATAACGAGGCGGCTCAAGCAATGGAAAAACCCTGAACCGAAAATCAAATCCGGCTATATGTACCGGTACGCTCAGATGGTCACTTCCGCCAGCACTGGCGCAGTATTTTTAAAGAAATAAAGGAGTCTGGGATTCTAGGGTTTGAGGGTTCTAGTGTTCAAATATAAAAGACTCGATCAATCAAGCTCTAAAATGCGTGGTCTCTGTTATTCTTATTCGTGAAGTACTATTCCTTACCAATAACCAACAGGTTTTCACTCGACCCCTGCCGCTTGCGGGACCCCACATTCATTATTCTCTGTTGCGTGGTGGGGCCGCTTCCATAAATCTATAATGCGGTGCGGGATTGACCCCTTGAATCCTCGAACCCTTTTTTTGTATTAAAAAAGGGGGGAGGGAGGGGGTTTTGCAATCCCCGCTCCCTCCAGGGGGGGTGAGAAGGAGGGAAACAAAAAGCTCTTTACGTGTTGCCTACTTCTCTTTAACGAAATATGATTGCTCTTCTGTATCTATTAGCGTTCTTCTTCCCTTATGCTATTTCGCCAGAGCAGCAGCGCCATCAATCGGTTCTATCGCCACCTTGGCGCCCATGCCTTCCAAGGCCCTCTTGTACCGCTCGGCTTCTTGCAAATCGACCCCATTTTTCACTGTTATGGGTGCTAGTCTCATCATCTTGGTGACGACCTGAGCGGAGATATTACAGTGGTCTTGAAGGTTCTTTGCCAGCTTATCCACCAGGCCGAAGTCCTTGGCCGCCGCACCCATGAAGATAACTCTATATTTTTGGCCGTTTTCTTCCATGATCTGCATTCCGATAGTCAATATATCTGCATTTTGAGTGCCAATAATTCCCTATTAACAATCTCGCTAACACCTTGATTTCACAGGCAAGTGGATCGCTGAGGCCTCGGAGCACTGATGTGATCATGAAGGTATGGCCTAATTTGTCTTCGAAAGTGACAAAATTCGCCACAGAGGTCCCCTCCCCTTTCCTTTTCACGTTCGTTTGATGACCGTACTTACGGTAACGCAGCGATCCACCATAGAACCTTGCCACGAAACCTGTACTTTGACCGTCATCATATCCGCTTGTGAATCGTTGGATTGAACAAACCACTGTCTGGTATAGGTAACCTCATTGTCTTTATCGACATACAGATCCGTGCCATCAGTAAGCTGCTCAGCTTCTTGCAGCTCCGCCAATTTGCCTTTGGCAAGATTTGAAGCCAGCGTTGCCTGCTGCCCTAAGGGGTCACTGTGCATGGCCACGAGGTGAAGGCCCGCCAGACCCAACAGACCAATGGCGAGGACAAAGAGGGCAATGGTTACCTCCATGAGGGTCATGCCTTTTGTATTTTGCAACCGACGCATCGTGATACCTCCCATTTCTCGTGTGGCGTTCATCCTTTGCTCATCACTTTTGATAGCTTAATTTACTGAAAAAGCTGCAGATTGAGTGCCATTCTTGCGTCATTTCAAGACGCTAACAATTTGATTTTACAAGAGATTTATTATAGGTAAAACACACGATGGATGCGGTGATAGCAAAATGACTCAATCTGGCAGTGGAAGTGACAAAAAACGTCCATTCGGGACATGCAAAAAAAAGCACCGCTTCCTTGGAAGCGGCGTACAATGACTCACTGATTGATACATCATCAAGGACAGCTCTGTGCTATACCTAAGAGGGCTTCCTTGGTGATGCGGCAATGGTTACTCCACAATCGGCCTTATCCTACGTACATAAACTTCTATCACCTCATGATCGTTCTCTTTTACAATAACCTTGCGGCCCTGTATCTCAATACACATTCCTATGATGAGGTCGTCAAATTTCATGGTCTTATTTGGAAAACCGATGAATGTATCATCAGTAATAAAAACATATATATCCTTGTTCGCCATCTTAACCGGTGTTTCTTTCACGACCAACATTTTTTTGTCCGCTGTTTTCTCGACATCGATAATACGGGCCTGAAATTTACACTCAACCCCCCCCTGCTTGATATCCTGAAACCCACAGAGAGATATCATCATGAGAGAAGAAAGGGTTATGAATAAAGAGATCCTCATCGATTTGCTTTTCATATGGTAGAGGTGCATACGATCATCCTCCTCTTTTTTATAAGAGAAATCCTAAAATATGCTTAAAACAACTCACGCCATGACTCAATATTAAAGTTTCTATTCACATCCGGCAGCACCAGTCTAAAAATACCTCCACCAGCTCCTACATAGACCACCGTTTCGCCTTCAGTATTTATGGTAACGACCGCTTCAGTGGGGATGCCATGTCCTATGTTGAGGGAACGGTCTGTTTTATGTAAACCTTCATTTTCTTCATCGAAATTTAACACAGAAACACCGCTCAGATAATCCACGGCATAGAGATAGGCATCGCCTCCATAGGAGCAGGGATCTATGTTAGGGACAAAGGTCGAAAACAAAACCATGCCGTAAATGACCACAGGGGAGGCCAGGATCTTCTCGCCTGTACCCTCCATCGTGATATACCAGCCATCTTTTGTGGTGAGCAAGGAATAGGTGTCCGCTGCCTGCTGTTCAGTCCCATCCTGTATTAAATTGGCAGTAAGATCGACGAGATCTGATTCTGTCAACGATGCAAAGTCCTCATCATCCTCATTCTTGTCCTTGACCGCAAACAATCTATTGGTCTCCGGGGTTGCACACGGACTTGTCCTGTCACCCGTGCCGAAATAGAGGTATGCATACCCCGGTTCCAACACCAGATCAGGGGAATAAAAGATCGGAGACCCCGTACTGGTTGCGAACAGCAGGCGAGGAGTCCAGTTGTTCACATTCCCGTTTTCCATTCCGTAATCTTCATCATCCGCTCTCTGGAAACCAAAGCGCCACATCTGGCCACCGAGATCTCCGAGATAAACCCTGTTGATATAACCGTCAAAGGTCGTGTCCACTGCCAGGGGTATACTGGGGATGCTGTAGGTCATATTTGCATGATCAGAAACGGTAAAGTTTTTAACCAATGCGCCGGTTAAGACATTTATCAAATAAAGAGTTCTTCCTGCGGAATTATCAGGACTGTACCCTCCTCCGATGATCGCGACGATCGTATCGGTCTCTGATCCAACAGTTCCAGCCTTCACCTTCCCGATCACAGGCTCCGACCAGGACTGCCCCAGCTCCTCAAAACCCGTAACCGTGTTATCGATCCTCCAGAGGTATTGGGGGGCATCAGGATTGGTAACATCAAGGGCGCAATAGCTAGTCCCGCCTCGGCGCTCGCCAAAGATCATGATTACTTTATCAGTACCAACATCCAGAAAGTCGCCATCATGGTTACCGTCAAGGGTATAAGCCTGCGGAGATCCATCGACAAAGTATTGGTGACCGACGCCTTCGACGATATTCTTTAACTGCGGCAACAAGTCAGGTGGAATAAAGGCCCACTTCTCCGACCCATCGGAATCGTCAAAGGCATGCAGCATCCCCTCGTTAGTCCCCACGTATATCACCCGTTGCGAGCTTGAGTAATCAATGATCAGGGGTCTTGAATGGAGTATATCTCCCAAAATCGTCTCGCGCTTTTCATTAAAAACACTGTCTATGTCATCATCATAAGCATCCCACCCGATGAGAAAGTTGATCAAATCGACATGGGCGTCTGTGCCGTTTTGAGCATTATCGTGTTTGCTCGGGTTAGCCAAGAGCGCAGCGCTGATATTGGTAGTATTGAATGCATTTGAGCTGTCAGTAAGGTTTGTCGACGTGCCGAGATACGTGTAGATATCTCTCGGATTCGTACCGAAGTTTCTTTGCACCAGCATATCCTGTGCATCCCAGTAGGGATACGGTGGTTGTGTGGGATCGACCACGTTTTCGTGCAGTTCGTAATCGTCGACGGTAAGCGCCATATCATCACCCGTGCCATACCCTGTAGCAAACCCCATGATTTCCCCATTATCTCCGATGTTCGCCTTGATCAAGTATCCGGGCCAAAAATTATGGCTTGATTTCGGGGTAAAGAGGGATATATACATATCAGTTCCACTCGTCGTCCTTTGCACGGGGACCACCGGGGCGGTAAAGGTCTGCGTCTGCGCAATGATGGAAATCAAGGTCCCCAATAATGCCTCTGCCAGTTCGTCGGCATCGTCGGCAGTATAGTATAATCCTCCTCCATTATCGGCCGTATCTTGCAACAGGTCGTCATCAATCGTAAATCCGATGGTATAGATGGTCAGGTTCTGGTCACCCGTTATAGTATGATTCGGATCAATGGAATCCTCTGTATGGTGAAGGTAAAAGGCCACATCGTCAAGATAATCTGAACCGCCGTTTACATAGCGATTTGTTGGGTCAGGATCTTTGCCATCACTATCGCAATCCCGGCAACCCGCATTTGTATCAAGAAAATTATCTTCGATATCATCATAATCACCATTACTATTGGAATAAAGACTATTTCCCTCGCCCTCAGGTTTTCCATCGGTCATGATGATGACAAAGTTCTTCCGGCACCAATTGGTTTCATCAAGAGGCCGGGGAAGAGTATTTCCATACTTATCTTTAAAGCCCCCCGTCCCCCTGAAGTACTTGGCGGCATTGATCAGGCGGTTGGCCAGGGGGGTCCCGCCATCGGCTTCCTGGTTATCTAACTGGTCCATTAAGTCCTCGATATCTTCCTCTCCCCGGTCCGCGATCTCGGCACCCCCATACGTTGCGGAGAGTACAGAGGTATCCCAATGGTATTGGGAAAAAGTTGCACTGCCATTGATATCCCGATAGCCGTTGAGGACCATGATGCCGAACCGCACATAATCATACGTTAGTTCAATAACATTTTTAACCGCCTCCCGTGCCAGATGTATCCTATCCTTGGCATCACCAAAGTCATAGTTCAGCCTGTTGCCCTTGCGTATATCACTATCAGAGTCGTGGATGCCGTTACTATTATTGTCTACAAAGCTGCCGGTGTATACCACCCAATCCCAACGATCACACTCCCATCGGTGTCTCCTGCTATTCCACCAGCTATGTGTGCATTCATATTGATATATGGTGTCCGTCAAGTATTTATCATGAGCGACATCAATTAAGTCATACGTAGTGGCATCATTATAAGGCACAATTTCATCCATACTCCCCGAGTTGTCGAAGATGATCAGGACATTGGGCTTCACATCATCGGCAATATCATATATACCCGTATCGTCTGCCGAAGAGATGCAGGGAACGGTAATAACCATGAAGAATAAAGTAATAATAAAAAGTATGCCCCTTTTCATTATCGCACCCCTTCCCTAAAATCCTATCCGGTAACCTTCTGCTTGGACCGCTGCACTCGCATTATCTCCGGCATCGTTTCCCGCCGAATCGATCCGGTGATAATGTGCCCGAAATCCCCGTAATCCCGTCCCGCTGCCCACGGGCGGCGGTGTATTGCCGAGATAGTACACATCGAGCGATGAAATATCTAAACCGGTATCACTCGTATCAATATCTTGAACTGCCGGGTTGATTCCGTCAATATTTCCAAAGGTAACGGTGGTCAATGCGAACGCTAAACCGGCGTCAGCGGCGTTAAATGCCTCATCGTAGAATCGCTTCTGAGCCGAGACCTTGATCTCGATGGTGGACGATCCCACGGCATAGATCCCGATGATGCTGAGAATCA
>CAYWLI010000038.1:0-9212 GCA_964459135.1 uncultured Thermodesulfobacteriota bacterium
AGGGCTCAAAATGGGATACTGATTGATTTGAGTAAGGTAGTGGCTGAGATTATCAGTTACTACCGGCAGATTTTGTTCCATTTGCATCGACTCCATACCCTTTCTATATTACTATTAGCACTCATATTAGACGAGTGCTAATAAAATATCAAGTATCTTAATCCATTTTCAAGGCCAAAAAAGGGGGGGTTAGAAATAAATAATTAGAAAAATCGAAAATTTTCCAACTTTTTTGCATTAAAGGTTAAAATTTCTCTCTTTTTTACAATTGAGGACCCTATCGAAAGGCTAAATCGGGAGGCTAAAGGATAAACAAGTAGGTCTTCCCGTGTATTCTGTCCCCCTTTTTCCTCATGCCGAGACGAGAGGGTAACTCATCTCCTTATCGGATAGGCGGCGACCACCAGTATTTCTGTCTCCTCCTCTGTGTGGTTCTCAAGGGCATGGGGGGCCCCGGCGGGGATCCAGATGGCATCCCGCTCCTTAACCTCCTTGATGTCTTCTCCCACCTTCATGACTCCCCTCCCCTTCAGGATATAGTAGATCTCCTCCACAGGGTCCACGTGTTCCTCCAGCACATTGCCAGGAGGGAGGGTGGCATAGGCGAAAAACTCTATCGATTTAAGAAATTCATTCGTCATAATCATCCTAGCCGTCCCCCCGATATGGGCCCGGTAGGTGGTCGCAACCACTTCAGGGTCATCGATATTTCTGACGATCATTACTTACTCCTTTTCGTCTATCCTACTTGCTCAAATTCTTGGGGATACCTCTTTGCCAGATCAACATAGAGCTGCTTGCCATAGAGCCAAAAATCCTTATGCTTCTGTTGGACGTCACCCACAATCTCGGCCGGGACCCCCATCACCATCTTCCCGGCTGGTATGTGCTGTCCATTGGGCACAACGCATCCCTCCCCCACAATGCACCACTCCCCGATCTCAACATCGAAACTGATGACCGCCCCCATCCCGATAACGGCATAGTCGGCAATAATATTCCCGTGGAGCACTGCTCCGTGGCCAATAGTCACGTGCTTCCCTATGCTGCTGATTCCATCGGGTCTGATGTGCACAACGGCGTTTTCCTCAATGGCCGTTCCCGGGCCGATCACAATACTCCCGTAATCACCCCGCAGGATCACCCCATGGCCGATGTAGCACTCCTCCCCGATGGCCACATCCCCGATCACCCTGGCCGAATCGCTCACATAAGCACCCGGTGCCACCCTCGGCATCCGCTCCCCAAATCTGTAAAGGGCCATACGAACCTCCTGACAGTTCTCTTATTCTCTTACTCATGAGCTAGCACACGCCCTGGGGGAAGTCAACCCTTCCACTCCCCGCACCGGGAACCCGAGGGTATCGGGATTTCAAGACAGACCCCTCTGTCGGCAAAAAAAGATGGGGCACGATCTGAGGGAAATAGGTAATATCTTGCCGATGTCCTTGCCTCAAGCCTCCTATTTGTAGTAAAATAGTGCAATAAACCGAAACAAGGTGCAAAGTAATTAGGGAAAGCAGAATGAAACGAGGGATCATCTATTTTCTTATAATCGCGCTCATTGCCCTGGTCGTTGGCTGTGCCCATGTCACGGAGTCTCCTCCCACGACATTGCCTGAGACCGCACGTGTAGAAGAAACTTTACCGCCTGAAGCCGAGCTTGTAGAAGAAGAGGTCACCCCCCCTGCCGAAGCCCTCTATCACTACTTAGTGGGGAGAACCATGATGAGAGCGGGTGACTGGGATGGCGCAATCCAGGAGTACCAGCAGGCCATCGCCGTGGATAATCAATCACCGTTATTGTACGTAGATCTCGCCTCACTCTACCTCAGCAAGGGGTGGATCGAAGAGGCAATGGACGCCTGTCGGGATGCCTTGATCCTTGATCCCGACTATCTCTCCGCCCACTACCTGCTCGGTGGCGTCTTTTCCGCCACGAGGAAGTACCGAGAGGCCTTAGCGGAATATGAGCGGGTTTTGGAGATCGACCCCAACTACCTTCAGACCTACCTGATGATCAGCACCCTCTACGCCGAGATGCGAGATTTTGAGCGGGCGGTGGATACCCTGCATCAACTCCTTGACAAGAAGCCCGATGACCTCATGGGTCTCTATTACTTGGCCAGGATCTATGCCGAGATAAAGCTCTATGATCAGGCCCTGAAATATTATCAAAAGGTCCTTGCTCTCAATCCCCACTTCGAAGCGGCCTTGCTGGATATGGCTACCGTGTATGAATTCAAGGGTGATCGAGACCGTGCCATGGAAGTATATAAGAAGGTCCTGGAGTTGGACCCTCTCAATTTTCAGGCCCGGGAGCGTCTCGGCCAACTCCTCCTCAAAGAGGATCGCCTGGAGGAAGCCCTTGACCAGTATCACATCTTCAAGGACCTCGATTCAGAGAACCTGAGCGTACGGGTCAAGTTGGGTCTGATCCTCCTGCAGCAGGAACAGTATGAGGAGGCAGCGAGGGAGTTTCGCTTCGTCTTGGCAGCCACTCCCGAAAACAGCGAGGTCCGCTATTACCTGGGGATGACCCTCTATGAGATGGGAAACGCCGAGGGGGCCTTGGCAGAGCTCAAACAGGTTGCCCCCGAGGAGAGGATTTTCCCCGAGGCCCTGAGGTATATGGCCTTTATCCTTCAGAAGGAGGAGCGGGTCGAGGAGGCCTTGCCCATCGTGGAACAAGCCATCGAGGCCAAGCCCGAGGACCTGCACCTCCTTTACACCCTGGCCCTCATCTATGAGGATCTGGATCGCGATTCGGAGGCGGTACAACAGCTACAGGCAATCGTGGCCAAAGAACCCAACAATATCGAGGCACTCTTCCGCTTGGGGGTGGTGCATCATAAGCTGGGGAATATCGAGGAGTCCGTTCGTTACATGCACACCGTGGTCGAGCTCGATCCAAAAAACGCCGAGGCCCTGAACCATCTCGGATACACCTATGCTGAGCAGGGAATCAAACTGAAAAAGGCAGAGGGGCTCATCAAGAAGGCCCTGGAGCTCAAACCTGATAACGGCTATATCACGGACAGCCTCGGTTGGGTATATTATCAAAAAAAGGACTATCCGCTGGCGATCGAGTGGTTGGAGAAGGCCCATAATCTGGTTCCCGATGATCCCATTATCACTGAACATCTGGGTGACGGCTATCTCAAGGTGAACAAGCAGGAGGATGCCCTGCGGATGTACCAACGGGCCCTGGAGCTCAAACCCGAAGAGGAACAGGAAAGGACCCTGCGCAAAAAGGTTAAGGAGTTGACGGGAGGGCAGGGACTGTAACGGTCCCCGCCGTGGTCAATACCACCAACATACCTTCCTCTCTGCATCCCCCCATCTGCTTGACATTGCAAGGGTTTTTAGCAAATATGGTGGGCAATTGATATAGGCCAATGGGCATCTTGGTAACCTTTGAGGGCATAGAGGGGAGTGGGAAGAGTACCCAGATTGCGTTGACGGGAAGATATCTGGAGGAAAGGGGATACCCGTGTCTCGTAACCAGAGAACCCGGAGGAACCCCTCTGGGGGAAGAGATCAGAAGGTTACTCTTGGACAAGAATGAACTGAGAATTGATCCGCTGGCAGAGTTGTTCCTCATTGAGGCTGACAGGGCCCAACACGTAGCGGAGATCATGAGGCCCGCTTTAGAGGAAGGCAGGATGGTCTTGTGCGATCGGTTTACCGATGCTACCGTTGCCTATCAGGGATATGGAAGAGGGATGGATTTAGCCTTTATTGAAGAGATGAATCAGCGTGCCACCGGCGGCCTCATACCTCAGTGCACCATCGTGCTCGATTGTTCGGTGGAAAAGGGCATGGCACGGGCGGGTGGTGAGGATAGGTTTGAGCGGGAGGATCATCTCTTTCATCAACGGGTACGGGAAGGATATCTGCGCATTGCTCAACAAGAACCCCAACGGGTGAAGGTGGTCTCTGGCGAAGGCGAGCAGGAAGCGGTCCAAGAGGAGATCCGCAAGATCCTGCTCCCCCTTTTGGACCGGAGGTGACGATGGCCTTTCGTGATGTCGTAGGCAATCAGCGAGCGGTGCAGATCATCCAAAAGGAGGTCGAAAGGGGGAGGGTATACCCTGCCTACCTTTTTACCGGGATGGAGGGGATCGGCAAGCGACTGGTTGCCGTGAACATGGCCAAGGCCTTGAACTGCCCCAATGGAGAAGGAGACGCCTGTGATGGCTGCCCTTCCTGTCAACGGATGGACAAGGGAGTACATCCGGATCTCTTACAGATCAACCCCACGGGGGAGGTCATCAAGATAGGGCAGATTAGGGAGCTTCAGCGTTCCCTCGCCTTCAAACCCTATGAGGCCCGCTGGCGGGTAGTCATCGTGGATGGCGCAGAGCGGATGACGCGGGAAACGGCCAACGCCTTTTTGAAGACCCTTGAGGAACCCCCGCAGTCGACGACAATCATCCTCGTAGCAGCCGCCCTCGAAGGGCTTCCCCCTACGGTGCTTTCACGATGTCAAAGGATTACGTTTAACCCCCTCAGTGACGAGGAGGTACAAAAGGTATTGGCCGATCAACTGACACCGGAAGAAATTCACTTTCGTGCCCCGCTGGCCGGGGGAAGCCCGGGCCGTGCCGTGCGCATGGATGGGGAAGAAGTAACCCAGGCCAGGGGCGCATTACCATCCGCCCTCTCACCCTCACTCGGGCAAAGGCTTCAATTGGCCCAGGAACTCGCTCGCCAGGAGGGGAGCGGGGGTATATTCTTAGAAATCTTAGGAGGGTGGCTCAGGGATCTTATCGTCTATCGGGAAACAGGGGACGAGGGGATGCTGCTCAACCGCGACCTGGCCGATGAGGTCAAGCGGGTTGCCTCCCAACAAAAGACAGAAGGGTTGCTGCGGGATTTCTGGTCTATCCTGCTGATTCAACGGGGGATAGAGGCCCACGGCAACCTTCAACTATCCCTTGAATCCGCCCTCTTGGGCATAGGAGGAACATAACGCAATGAGATTAGTCGGCGTGGAGTTAGAAAAGAACGGAAGAATGCACCACTTTCAGGCTGGTGATCTAAAGCTGGAAAAGGGGGACCTGGTGGTGGTCGAAGCGGACAAGGGGATCACCTTGGGGACAATCGTCACCCCACCGAAAGAAGAAAAGGTGGGCCTCTTTAAGCGCTCGATTCCCGAGGTGATCAGGAAGGCCACGGCCAAGGATATCAAGGCGCGGGAGAAGTGGCGAAGAAAAGAAAAGGAGGCCTTCACACTCTGTCTGCGTCTCATAGGAGAGTTGAAACTGCCGATGAAGCTCGTGGAGGTGGAATATCTGTTGGATGGCTCCAAGGTCATCTTCTATTTCACGGCCGAGCATAGGATCGATTTTCGCCAACTGGTGCGCAGGCTTGCCTCTCAGCTGAAGATGAGGATTGAGATGCGCCAGATCGGCGTGCGAGATGAGGCGAAGATGGTCGGGGGGATGGGTTTCTGCGGGCGTGAGCTCTGTTGCTCTTCCTTCCTGCAGGACTTTGAGTTGGTCTCCATCAAGATGGCCAAGGAGCAACAGCTCCCCCTGAATCCGCAGAAGATCTCCGGGCTCTGCGGCAGATTGATGTGTTGCCTCTCCTTTGAGGTCGACACCTATCAGGAGCTGAAGAAGAACCTCCCCAAGGTCGGCAAAAGGATCACCACCAAGTATGGCGAGGGGAAGGTAATCAGGCAGAATCTCCTCTTGCAGACCATTACCATGGAAATGGCCAGCGGAGGGGTCGTCACCATCAAGACCGACGAGCTGGAAAAGTAAACTATTATCGCCTCAAGGCGATAGTTTAAGGGGTCAAGGATACGAGGGTTCGATCCCGCTCTGTCGCTCTGCGACATCCCGCTATTCAGAATTTTATACAAAGCAGAACGGGACTTATTTAGAATTTATGGACTGCGGGGTCCCATAAAACGGGAGATCCCGCAAAGCGGGAGGGTTCAAGTGAAGGCATGTATCCTTATGCCCGTACCTTGCCGCTAGCGGCAGGTTCAAGTAAACGCATTTATTTTTTTCACTAGAACCCAAGACCCCTTGACCCCTGCCGCTAGCGGCATCCCGCTTCCGTATATTTATATTGCGGGGCGGGATAGAACCCTTTTGGGGGACTCAGATCTAACTAAGGGCGAAGGATTTACTACGAAAACAGAATCGTAAAAAGGTCAGACGGCATGAAGAAAACCTTCTACGTAACCACCCCCATCTACTATGTAAACGACGTCCCTCATATCGGCCATGCCTATACCACCATCGCTGCCGATGTCTTGGCCCGGTATAAACGGCTGAACGGGTATGACTGCTTCCTTCTCACCGGAACGGACGAACATGGTCAAAAGGTTGAAAAGGCCGCCCAGGAGGCGGGCAAAACTCCGCTCGAATTGGCCGATCAGGTGGTGGAGCGCTTTCAAGGGCTCTGGGCCACGCTACACATCTCCGCCGACGACTTTATCAGGACGACGCAGGCGAGACACCGGGAAGCCGTTACCGCCCTCTACCAACGGGTCTGGGAGCAGGGGGATATCTACCTCGGGGACTATGAGGACTGGTACTGTACCCCCTGTGAGACCTTTTGGACTCAGACCCAATTGGCCGCAGGGAATACCTGTCCTGACTGCGGGCGCCCCACCGAACGATTAAAAGAGAAAAGCTACTTCTTCAGGATGTCCAAATATCACGATGCCCTGTTGCGGCATCTTGAGGAACATCCTGATTTCATACAACCCCCCACCCGCTATAACGAGATCCTGAGTTTCGTCAAGGGTGGGCTGCGCGATTTGAGCATAAGCAGAACGACCTTTCAGTGGGGGATACCGGTCCCGAACGATCCAGATCATGTCATCTACGTCTGGTTCGATGCCCTCACCAACTACATCACCGCTCTTGGTTTTCCAAAAGACCAGGAACGATTCCAGCGATACTGGCCCGCCAACTGTCATATCATCGGCAAAGACATCTTGCGGTTTCACGCGGTCTATTGGCCCACCTTTCTCATGTCCGCCGGACTTCCACTCCCCGAGAAGGTCTTTGCCCATGG
The DNA here is from genome assembly GCA_964459135.1 of uncultured Thermodesulfobacteriota bacterium. GTDB lineage: Bacteria > Desulfobacterota > B13-G15 > B13-G15 > RBG-16-54-18 > CAYWLI01. Next base: position 7,042 of record CAYWLI010000038.1, read on the forward strand.
GTGGTGGACCGTAGAGGGGCAGAAGATGTCTAAATCCCTCGGCAACGTGGTGGACCCCAATCAATTGGTGCAGGAATATGGGGTGGACCCCATCCGTTATTTCCTCTTGCGGGAGGTCCCTTTTGGAACTGATGGTGATTTCTCCCGTTCTGCCATGGTCCATCGCATTAATAGCGATCTCGCAAATGATCTGGGCAACCTCTTCAGCCGCGCTCTCAGCATGGTCGTCAAATATTTCGATGGCCTTATTCCAACTCCTTCCAACCTACAGGATGTGGATCGAGGACTCCAAGAAGTCTCTGAAAAGGTTTTTCCCCACCTGGCAAAACAGATGGATGATTTGGCCTTTAATAGAGCTCTGGTTTCGATCTGGGAGATGGTCAATGCCAGCAATAAATATATTGATGAAACCACCCCCTGGGTTTTAGCGAAAGCAGAAAAAGATCGACCCCGTCTTGGCACCGTGCTTTATCAAACGCTGGAATCCCTTCGACTCATAGCCTTGTTGCTTGCTGCCTTCATGCCGTCTACCTCTGAAAAGATGTGGTCCCAACTCGGCATTGAGGAAAATCTTTGGGAACAAAACATACAAGAGAACGGAGAGTGGGGAGGCTTAAAACCTGGAAAGAAGGTCGCCAAACCGACCCCCCTCTTCCCCAGGATTGAGACGTAAAGGAGAAGGCATCGGTGAGAACGAAACGGGCGATGCATTTCAACGTCAGCGGTGCCGTAAAGGGGGCCCTTCACAGATTGAACCTGGATACCAAGATGCGGGGATACGCCGTGTGGGGGGTCTGGGATCAGGCAGTGGGGGAGACAGTAGCCCAACAGGCCCAGCCGACCTTTGTGCGGGGCGGCATCCTTTTTGTCAAGTGCTCTTCCTCAACATGGATGCAGCAACTCCAGTTTATGAAGGGGACTATTTGTAAAGAACTCAACCGGCTCCTGGGTAAAGAGGTGGTCAAGGAGATCAGGTTTCAGATGGGAACGATTGCCCGCCCCGCTCATGGCGAATCACCTGTCGATAATCAAGAGGTGGTCTTGGATGATGCTGAGAGGGAACGGATCGATGAGGCGCTTCGTCCGCTCCAGGACCCCGAGGTTAAGGAGATCATCAGGAGGATCATGATAAAGGGGGCATCGTTGAATAAGAAGGGAGAGAGCAAAGTCAGCTGACAACACCGTGAGTATAAGAACCCGCTGGATTCATTGAGCAATTGTTCAAGGGGGGGGGTACGACAATGAAAAAAGCAATATTTTTAACTATGGTGGTCTTACTTGTAGCAGGTTTTGCTACTGCCAAAACTCCGATTACGGCTATTACCAAGGATGATCTCAAGGATCTCAAGGGGACTTGGACAGGTGAAAGACTTGGCCAACGTGGAGGTGTTGCGAAGGTCGATCTAATAATCTCCGATGACAGCCTCCCGTTAGAAGGGGAGGTAACATTGCATTGGACAGGTCAGGCAGCGATAACGTGGCCCTGCACAGGTCACATTGAAGATGGACGCCTTATTTTCTTATGGGCGAATCAAAGTAGGAAGCTGGACTTGGGTCTTCGCAAGTATGATGGCAGGATGGAGCTTGAAGGGGATATTACGGACCGAGGTGAGAGGGGCACTGTCTTTCTCAAGAAAGTGCAAGAGTAACAGAAACTTCCCGGCGACGTTGTTCAAAACCATCAAAACTCAGCCTGGCTGCAAAAAGTGATAAAATTGAACTACGTCCCCCTTATTTTTGCTAAATAATAGACATTGCTGCTGTATAGCCTTCTTGAACCGCTTCCCCGACTTTTGCAGCACGCACACAGTCCCCAATCTCAAATACCGGAAGGATTCAGCGGGTATCACCAGATATTTGCGTGAAGAGGAGAACCACAAAACGGAAATAACTACCTTAAATAATCGGATAACACAATGTAATCAATGCCGATTGGCTCAGACGCGGCACCATGCCCTGTGCGGTGAAGGAGATCTAAACGCTCGCCTGATGCTTGTGGCCCTGTCACCGGGAGAGAATGAGGATAGAGAAGATAAAATGTTTATCGGTCCTTCGGGTAAAGTATTGGACGAACTCTTGCACTCCGCGGGCATTGAAAGAGATTCGATTTACATGACAAACTTGATCAAGTGTATGTTGCCAAAAAATCGCAGACCAAAACAGGATGAGAT
>CAYWLI010000038.1:9312-11558 GCA_964459135.1 uncultured Thermodesulfobacteriota bacterium
TGGGAAGATTGTGTTCGTTACCAGAAAGAAGAACAGGGAATCTATCACCCGGACTGGATGTTGCCGGATGGAAGCATCGATAATGATTTGCGTCAATAACAATGGTATGTTACCTTCATGTTATATTCAAAGGAGATACAAGTGAAGGCAACCATAGTGTATGACAACACGACGACGCGTAAGGATCTCATCGCCGCTTGGGGCTTTGCCTGTTATGTCGAAGCAGACAACAAAAAAATTCTTTTTGATACAGGAGGCAATGGTGATATTTTGCTTTACAATATGAAAATGTTAGGCGTTGTACCTTCAATGATCACAGAAGTTTTTATCTCGCACAATCATTTTGATCATATCGGTGGCTTGCCCGCTTTTCTTGATGAAAACAGTGATATCACATTGTATGTTCCTCATTCCGTTCGGGGAACGTACCCTGCGCGTCACGTTGTCCATATCGACAAGGCGAGAAAATTGGATCAAAGCATGTACACTACAGGAGAACTGGAACATATTGAACAATCTCTTGTTCTTCATACGGAGAAAGGTCTTGTCCTGCTGGTTGGCTGTTCGCATCCACCTATGGCCGGCATTGTAGATGCGGCTTTGCAATTCGGAGCTGTTTATGGCATTATCGGCGGCTTTCACGGTTTTGATCACTATGATTTATTTAAGGACCTGACACTGATCTGCCCGACACACTGTACGCTACATAAGAAAGAACTTAAATCGAGGTATCCTGAAAAATATGAGGAGGGTGGGGTAGGCAAAGTCATACAAATCTAAAGAGAACCCATAAAAAACGATAGGTATTAATTCTCGACAACGTTGAAAAAAAATGAATATTTCATTAGACTGCATCCCCTGTATTGTGAACAGTTTCCTTCGGTTGTTGCAATCCGGCATATTGCCCGATGCCGAAAAGGAACCCGCCATGAGGCGATTATTGGATTTTTTGGCCAGGGCAGATTATCGCCAATCTCCACCGGCACTGGGTCGAGAAATGCATCGCATGATACGGGAAGTGCTGAAGAACCCTGATCCCTATAAAGAAATCAAGGAAAAGTTCAACACCATGATGCTGGGCTTTTATGACGATTTTAAAAAAATGGTTCAGCAAGCAGATGACCCCTTTGATATGGCCATGCGCCTGGCCATTGCCGGTAATGTCATCGATTTTGGACCCCAACACCAACTGGATGTCATGGATACCATTCAACGCGTTGTTCACGCCGATCTTGCTATAGACGATTCCCCGCAATTGCGAAGAGATGTGCAGGCTGCATCGACTGTTCTGTATGTGGGTGACAATTGTGGCGAAATTGTTACGGACAAACTTTTTATCGAGATAATGAACCATCCCAATATTTATTTTGCTGTGCGCGGCAGTCCTGCTATCAACGACGTGACTGTCGACGATGCGACAACTATTGGGATGGATCAATGGGCAAACATCGTGACCACCGGAGACGATGCGCCCGGCGCGGTTTGGGAAACGGCATCAGACGATTTCAGAAAATTATTCCTCACAGCAGACGTGGTGATAGCCAAAGGCCAGGGCAATCTGGAAGGTTTGATTGACGTAAAACATACTATTTATTTCCTTCTCGTCACCAAATGTGATTTGATCGCGAACCGAGTGGGCGCCAAGACCGGGGATTTTATTGTTAAGAAAACAGACAACATAGCATAGACATTTAATATGTTTCCATGTATACAATAATCGTGATTGCTTAGAGAGGAAAAGTGGTGCTCAGGAACATTATTAAGAAGGATGTGAATGATTTAAAAGAATGGTTTGATAACTATGTGTACACATTCAAGACTGGTGATAAAAATCAGCGAGAAAATATTGCCTTGAAAGAAGAGCATACCCGACGGGTGTGTAAGGAAATTTTGGATATTGGTAAAGACCTTGGATTAGATGAACATGCATTGTGTTTGGCTGAAACTATTGCACTTTTTCACGACATCGGACGTTTTGAACAATACGCTCGGTATCAAACGTTCGTAGATAGCCGATCAGTTGATCATGCCCTGCTGGGAGTAAAAATACTCGAGGATAATACTGTTCTTCGTAGCTTAGACAAACCGGTGCAAGACCTAATTCTTCGGACGATCAGATATCATAACCGTGCGACGCTTCCTCGTGAAGAAACCGAAACCTGCTTATTTTTTGCAAAACTCCTTCGGGATGCCGACAAACTGGATATCTGGAGAGTTGTTACTGATCATTACCATCAGGAAAAAGA
>CAYWLI010000038.1:11658-14330 GCA_964459135.1 uncultured Thermodesulfobacteriota bacterium
TTGCGGTTGCTCAATCTTTTTTAAACGGAAGATAAATTCTCCTAGCTGCTTTTTCGGCAAAAACGTATTCAGCCCTTCTGTTTGATAGTCTCCCTTCCCCTTGTGATGGCCTCTTGGTAGACCTCTTTTAACGGGACCTTATTTTTTTCCGCTACCTGGCGGCAGCTTTCGTATTCCGGCATCAGGTTGATGACCTTTCCCTCTCGGTCGAAGGCCACCTTTACCTTTATAGGACCATACTGGGTCTTTACCTCCCGCTCCTCTCTGGGGAGGGTTACCCGCTCGACACGGTGCATCCGCACGCCGAGGGTGGTGGATTCCTGTAAAATGATCTGAGCCAATCGCTCCCGCTGCGCATCAGTCGAAAGAACCCGGATGGTAAAACCCAGCCTCCCCTTCTTCATCTGGATGGGGATCTGATTGGCGTCCAAAGCGCCCTCTTTAAGAAGGAGTTGGTTTAGATAAGGCAACAACTCAGGATTCATATCATCCACATCCGCCTCCAGAACCCATATGCCTTCTTCCTGCTTTTCATCCTGCACACCCTGGATGATCCGCAGGAGATTAGGAGTGCCCTCCGTATGCCTCGTCCCTGCCCCATACCCCACACCAATGATCTCCATCTCCGGTAAGGGACCGAATCCCGAAGCCAGCGAGGTCACAATGGCCGCGCCTGTTGGGGTAACGGTCTCACCCTCCCCTGGTGCAGAGACGATGGGTACCCCCTGAAGTAGTGCAACGGTAGCAGGAGCAGGCAGGGGTAAGCGGCCATGCCCCCCCTCAACGAAACCCCTATTCAAGGGGAGGGGTGAGCAGATAATGGTATCCCAATTGAAATGCGAGGCCCCTAAGGCGGTCCCGACCGCATCGACAATGGTATCTATCCCCCCTATCTCATGGAAGTGGACTTTATCAACCTCAACCCCGTGGATATCGGCCTCCACCTGGGCCAACTGCTGTAATATCTTCACACTGAGTTCCTTGATCCCTGCCGGCAGAGCGGAGCCATTAATGAACGATTTCATTTCTCTATAGTTCTTGATGGTACCCTCACCCTGCACCTCTACCTGCGTCCCCATCACCCCCCCCCGCTGAACCTTATGGTGCTTCAGCTGGAATCCCTTTAACCCCAGCATCCGCCATCCCTCGTCCAGGACCTCCAAGGGGAGTCCGAGGTCCAGGAGCGCCCCCAAGACCATGTCCCCGCTGACGCCGGCAAAACAATCAAAATAGGCGATCCGTCTCCCCTTCATGAAAACAAGGTATCATAGAAACCGCGTCCCTGTCCATACACAGGGCGGTTCTTGTCTCTTATCGGTTGCAACACAACCTGGTCGTGGTATAATCAAACCACGGAACTACCACATAAGAGGGAGGTATGCTCTATGGCGGTGAAGGTGATCATCGAGAGGCGTGTTACTAAGGGAAAGGATACTGATCTGGCCAATTTGATGCGGGATTTGAGGGCCAAGGCGATGTTCACGAAGGGGTACATCTCAGGGGAGACGCTGCGTTCCCATGACGATCCGGCCCTTTACGTGACCATTAGCACTTGGAAGAGCTTCGAGGATTGGAAGGCATGGGAGGAAAGCGCTGAACGTAAGGAGATGGGGAACAAGATCGATACCGTCTTGGATGATGCGGCCCAACATAGGATCTTCGATTTTGCCTGAGGAAAAGAGAGACCTTTATACTATGCTTCTGTAGTGCGGGTGATGATCTCATTGACCGCCAGGAGGTCATCTATGTAGTAATCGGCCTGTAGAGAACTATTTTTATAGGCGACAAAAAGGACCCGAGCCCCCTGAGCCGCTTCTTGATCCACCACAGAGTCCCCAATGAACAAGGCCTCTGTGGGCGAGAGGGAAAAGTGGTGAAGGATCTTGAGGACGGACTCAGGATGGGGCTTGGGATTTTTTACGTCCAGAGAGGAGATTACCAGATCGAACTCGTCCTCTAATCCATGGATACGCAGTACCTCGGTTATGGTATGGGCGCGGTTGGTGGATACGGCCCGTTTGACCTGAGGGGAGAGGGATCCGAGAAGCTCCTTCAGATGGGGTTCCATCCGCATGAGGCGAATAAAGGGAGTGTAGTCCACGTGTGGGCGATGGGAGAGGATCTCCTCCAAAACATTGAGGTCTCTCCTGGCGAGGAGATAGCGCAGCGCCCCCTCGGCCGTGCTGACGTGCACGTATTCGATCTCTTCCCGGGTCATGGGATGAAGATGAAACTGTGCAAGGATTTGGTTGTAAAAGGCGATATTCGCCTCTTTGGAATCGAACAGCACCCCGTCGCAGTCAAAGATGATGACCTGCGTGGTATCCTTTACCATGGCTTTTTACCCTTCCGACAATGTATTCATGTATCAGACCTCTGTGCGAGGATTGCACTTGAGTCAAGCACAAGCACGAACCCACCCCTTGCTATGTCCTCGTTCCCCACAACACCCAGATGCCGATAGCAATAAACCCTATACCGGCAATGACCTTAATAACCTGCGGGGAGACCCAGCGGCTGACGAACGATCCGGCGACAACCGCCATGAAGGTCGCCAACACCAGGGCCGAAGAGGCGGCCACGAACAGGCCCACCTTATTGACCCCCCTGTCTGAGGCGAGCAACAGGGTCGCCAACTGGGTCTTATCCCCCAACTCGGCCAGGAAGATGCT
>CAYWLI010000038.1:14430-18919 GCA_964459135.1 uncultured Thermodesulfobacteriota bacterium
CCCAGCACCCTCTTGTACCAGACGAACCAGGGGGTGTCCAGAACGCCGATGATGTTCTTGCTGATGATCTGTCCAATGATGAGGGGCACGATGGGCAAGACTCCACCGAAGGCCAGGGTCACAAAAATCACGCTGTCGACGGTCAGATCCAGGATATCGGAGGTGATGCTGCGCAGCCAGACGCGCCGCTCGTACCTTTTCTTTAACCAGGCGAAGACATACGCATCGAGGTTCTGACAGATCAAAAAGGCAACCCACGAGGCCGCCGTGATCCTGATCCCCAAGGTGAACATCTTCTGCCAGGCCTCCTCGTATTGGAAGAAGGGGGCAGGGGAGAGGTTCTTTACCATGAGGATAAAGGCAACCAGCAACACCTGGGTGATAAAGGCGATGATGATCGCCAGATGGGCCTTGCTCCTCCCGTAGGCCTCGTTGATCATATCGATGGCCTGGGCGACAAAGGGATAGATAAATACGGAGGCGGGGGCGAAAAAACGATGAAATCCCAGGTCAAACTCCACAATCCTGATCGCCATGATCTGAGAGGCACCCAGATAGATGGTGTAAAAGGCCACCAATGCGGCGAACCCGTGCTCGGGGAATCTCTTGACGATGGAGGCGCTGGCATAGGTGACGATGGTCAAACTCACAATCCAATAAATCCAGACCATTGGAATGGGGGGAACGGACATCTTACAAGCTCCTTGATTCTGATATTAAACTCCCCGCACGATACCCTCTCCCCCCTTCCTCTGTCAACCAGGAAGAGAAAGGAAGGGAAAAGGTTGACACCCACCGAAAGACTATTTCATAATGACGTCAGGGTATATGTCAATGCCTTTGATGAGGGGATAACATCTATGGGAAACAAATTGGCCTGGGCCGGACTGGTAATCATAGGTGTCCTGGTTGGGACGGCTCTCTTGGCACCCTTCTTGGCCCCCTATGACCCCCTGGCCATCGACCTGAAAGGTGAGCTGGAGGGTCCTCGAACTGGTCACCCCCTGGGGCAGGATAAGCTGGGGAGGGACATCCTTAGCCAGATCATCTACGGCACACAGGTCTCCCTCGTGGTGGGATTGGTGGTAGTGGGGATCTCCCTTATCATTGGCGTGGCCCTGGGGGCAATGGCCGGTTATTGGGGGGGCGTCTTTGATGCCTTCTTGATGCGGATCGTGGACATCCTCCTCGCCTTTCCGGGCATCCTGCTGGCCATAGCCCTGGCGGGGATCCTCGGCCCCAGCCTCAAGAACATCATCCTCGCCCTCTGTGTCCTGGGATGGGTGGGATATGCCAGACTCGTACGAGGCCAGGTCCTGGCGGAAAAAAACAGAGAATACGTCTTGGCGGCCAAGGCCTTGGGGGGGAGTCATTCCCGGATCATTATCCGGCACATCCTCCCGAATGTCTTTGCACCGGTTATTGTTGAGGCCACCTTCGGTCTGGCAGGGGTGATCCTGGCTGAATCGAGCCTCAGCTTTTTAGGGCTGGGGCCCCAGGATGTACCTACGTGGGGGAGGCTTTTGAACGAAGGTGCGCAGTATCTCCTCTTTGCCCCCCATGTGGCCACCTTCCCGGGAATGGCCATCATGCTCACGGTCTTGGGATTTAATTTTCTCGGCGACGGCCTGCGCAACAAGTGGGATGTCAAAAGGACGGCGTGAAGATCAAAAAGCTACCCAGCCCCAACTGTTCCAGCAGAGATGGCAATCAGGTGGACATGATCGTCATCCACGCCATCAGCCTCCCTCCGGGGGAGTTTGGCACAGGCTATGTCCTGGATTTCTTTTTGAACAGGCTAGACCATACAGCCCACCCGTACTTTAGAGAATTGGAGGGCTTGAAGGTCTCCGCCCACTACTTTATCGATAGAGAAGGAGAGGTCATCGAGCTGGTGGACCCCGCTCAGATGGCGTGGCACGCAGGCGAGAGCACGTTTGAGGGAAGAGCAGGCTGCAACCCCTTTTCCATCGGCATCGAGCTGGAGGGGAGCCCAGATCATCCTTTCACCGAAGTGCAGTATCGCGCCCTCAAGGAACTCTGCCTGCTATTAATGGAGCACTATCCCCTGATTACCCCAGAGAGGATCGTGGGGCACAGCGACATCGCTCCCGAGAGGAAGGAGGACCCTGGTCCCCTCTTCGCCTGGGGACGGTTGAGAGATGAATTAGGGGCAAAGGTGAAGGTCAATGCCTGAAAGAAAAACTGGTAAGCACATTGTGCCTCCCAAGGCCCTAGTTTTGGCCCCCATGGCAGGGATAACAGACCCCCCTTACCGCCTTCTGGCCAGGGAAAAGGGGGCTGACCTGGCCTACACCGAGATGGTGAGCGCAAAGGGATTATTGGCGAAGGGAAATAAGGGTTCCAGACGCATCTTAGAGGTCTACCCTTACGAAGGGCCGCTCATGTGCCAGCTCTACGGCTCCGACCCCGCGGTGTTGGCCGAGGCTGCCTCCCTGGTGCAGGAGTTGGGGTTCGATGGGGTGGACATCAATGCGGGGTGCCCGGTCCGCAAGGTGGTGAAGAAGGGCGGGGGGGCGGCCCTGCTGCGGGAGCCGACAAAGTTGCGGGCGATCCTCAAGCAAGTGCGCAATGCCCTTCATATTCCCCTCGGGATCAAGATCCGATCAGGATGGGACGAAGACAGCGTCAATGCCCTTCAGATCTGTCAGATGGCCGAGGATTGCGGCGTGGACCTGGTGGCCATCCATCCCCGCCCCCGGTCTCAAAAGTTCGGTGGGGAGGCCGACTGGGAACTCATCAGGATGGCCAAAGAACGAACAGGGCTCACGGTCATCGGAAACGGGGACGTCCGCTCCCCCGAGGATGCGGTGCGTATGATCCACGAGACGGGATGCGACGGGGTGATGATCGGTAGGGGGAGTTGTGGCAATCCGTGGATCTTCGAGCAGGCGCGGGGGCTTATCCATGAGGCGCGGCATATTCCTCCCCCCACCTGGGATGAGCGACGGCGATGCATCAACAGGCATCTGGATATGCTCCTGCAGAGAAACGGCATCCCGTTAGGGATTATTCTCTTTATCAAACATCTGGGGTGGTACGTTAAGGGTCTACCCGCGGCAGCAGAGTTTCGGGGGAGGATAAACACCATCAGGACCAAGGAAGGGCTGGTCAGGGAATTGGAGGCCTTCTTCCAATATATTGAGGGTGTACAAGGAAGGAATTGATGCCCATTATCGACGCCTACGGCATGCGGGGAAATGTAGTCTTCGGGAGGAAGGAACGAGCGGAGGAAAAGGATTCCCTCGTCTTCATCCACGGGGCTGGCGGCAACTGGACCTCCTGGTACCTGCAACGGGACTACTTCAGCCGCGATTTCAACTGCTTTATCATGGAGCTGCCCGGACATGGGGCGGCGCAGGGTCAGGGGGCTCAGGAAGTCAAAAGCTATGCCCTCTGGATCATGGGGGCCCTGGAGGAACTGGAGGTAACCAATCCCTTTTTAATCGGGCACTCCATGGGGGGGGCCGTGGCCATGGACCTGGCCTTGAGGTTTCCGACACTCTCCAAGGGGTTGGTCCTGGTGGGCACCGGTGCGAAATTGCGGGTGCTCCCCCATATCCTCGATGAGATCAAGGAGGACTTCCCCCACGCCGTGGAGTCCGTCTGCGAGATCACCTTTGCCAAGAATGCCCCCAAGGAGATGCTACGAGTAGCGACAGCGGAGATGCTGAAGACTTCACCCGATGTCCTGCATGGGGATTTCTCCGCCTGTGACCGATTCGACATTATGGAGGAGGTAGGGGGGATCGATGCCCCCACCTTGATCATCTGCGGCGATCAGGATGCCCTCACTCCGATCAAATACTCCCGCTATCTGGCTGAGCGGATAGCCGGGTCCCGCTTGGAGGTCATCGAGGGGGCAGGGCATATGGTGATGCTGGAACGCCCCGAGCAATTCAACAAAAAGGTGGAGTTATTCTTGCACTCCTTCGGCGGAGCAGATGCCTAGGATCTATATCCCCCCGGAGAGGATAGGAGGTGAAGGGATCTCCCTGCAGTCCAGGGAGGCGCGGTACATCCTTGCGGTCCTGCGGCTTGGCCCCGGCGATGAGGTGATGGTCTTCGACGGTGAGGGGCGGGAATATAGAAGCGCGCTCACCGAAGACTACGAAGGGGGGGTCTATCTCTCGATTCAGGAGGAATTGAATCCTGAGCGGGAATCTCCTCTCAGGATAACCCTCGGTCAGGGGCTTCTCAAGGGGGAGAAAATGAAATTCGTGATCCAGAAGGCCACGGAGTTGGGTGTCGACAGAATCATCCCCATCGTGAGCTCACGCTCCATCCCCCTGGTGGAAGGCGAGCGGGAAACGCTTCGAATAGAGAGGTGGCGCAGGATCGCCCAGGAGGCGGCCAAACAGTGCGGCAGGACCGTGGTTCCCGAGATCGCACCGATCCATGAACTGGGTGATGTCCTCTCCCAGGACGAAGGCACGGGGGTGATCCTGTGGGAGGAGGAACCAACCCC
>CAYWLI010000039.1:0-18548 GCA_964459135.1 uncultured Thermodesulfobacteriota bacterium
GAAAGATCCCGAAGCTTATAACAATGAGCCGGCACGTGATTGTCGGCAATGGTTACCTGAGAGATTATGCCCTGCAGTTTAATCCTCACGTCAGCATCATCCCCACCGTGGTGGATACAGAGAGATATAGACCAAAGGAAGATTACCGAGCACAAGGGCAGGTTAACATTGGTTGGGTAGGCCTTGCCTATAACCTCCCGTACCTCAAGGGGTTGCGGCGTGTCTTCAGGAGGTTGAGGGGTGAGGTGGGGGATTTTTATCTGCAGATAATCAGCTCCCAGGGGTTCACGATGGATGGGGTGCATACCATCTTCAAGCCGTGGAGCTACGCCGGTGAGCCAGGGGACATCCGAAGCCTCGATATCGGGATCATGCCCCTCCCCGATGACGAATGGGCCAAAGGCAAGTGTGGCTTAAAGGTTTTACAGTATATGGCCTGTGGTGTGCCGGTGGTTGCATCACCAGTAGGGGTGAATCAAGATATCATCAAAGATGGGGAGAACGGTTTTCTCGCCAGCTCGTACACCGAGTGGTTGGAAAAATTAGTACTTCTGGTGCAAAATGAGGAATTGCGCCGTAAATTCGGCCAGAAGGGGAGGGAGACGGTGGAGGATCACTATTCCCTTAAACGATGGGGCCCTAAGGTGGTAAGCTTATATAAGAACCTTTCGTAGTTGTTTGGGGCTGAGCAGGTATCGGTTTATGCCCAAGACAGGACTTATGCTGCCATTTTTTAATTATAAGATAATTCCCCCGGCCGCAGGGAGTCCTTGTTGTTCCAATACAAACCTCCCCATCTCAGGTATCTGCTGGAACTGATCGATCACCGCCTCCCTCTCGAGGGAGATCATAACCTCGGCCACTTCCGCCTCCCGTATCTGTCCGGTTGCTTCCTCAATAACCTCCAGGGAGGCGGGATCGAATGTTTTATAAATTTTCTCTATGGTACACGGTATTTCCTGGGTTACACACCTGAAGAGGAGGGGATCCCCCATCTGATACACACCCTTTTCCATCCAGAATATATTAGCCTTAATGCGGTTGGTTATAATAGAACCCAGGTCCCTCGATAAAATCTGACCCCGTTGTACGTCCAGGCCATCTCCCAGAAAGATGCCGACAGATTCACCCACGCCAGCTTTTTTCACCTCTTCGGCCAGGAATCGCTCGATACTGTTCACCTTCACCTCTTTTTTGAGGGGCAGCACATAGAGAATCTCTCCCGTCTTGACCGTACCCGCTTCCACCCTGCCGACGATAATCTGTTTTCCCTCAATCTGGTATATATCCTGAATGGGGAATCGGAGGGGTTTTTCTTCTATCTTGAGTTCTGCAAAGGTGTCCAATGCCTCCAATGCCGTCGGCCCCGAATACCAGGGGAGGAGTTTTGAGGCCGTGGCGACATTGTCCCCTTTGATGGCCGATAGGGGAACGGTATACGATGGGCGGATTTCCAGACTCCCTAAAAAGCCGGTTATCTCCTCCTTGACCTCCTGAAACCGCTCCTGGGAATAATCCACCAGATCCATTTTGTTGATGACTACCACTATCTGCTGTAACCCTAGCATGCCCAAGATATAGCCATGCCGCTTGGTCTGTTCCCGCACCCCTTCCTGGGCGTCGACGATCAGTAAGGCTGCCTCTGCCTGGCTGGTGCCAGTGATCATATTCTTGAGGAACTCCTTATGACCGGGGGCATCAATAATCACATATCTCCGCTGAGGGGTCTTAAAGAAGGTCTGGGTTGTGTCGATGGTGATCCCCCTCTTTCTCTCCTCCTCCAAGGAGTCCATGACGAAGGCGAACTCCCGCTCTCTGCCCAGGGCCTCAGATATTTTCTCTATCTCCTTTAATCTATCCGGAGGCAGGCTTTCTGTATCGTACAGGAGCCTCCCGATCAAGGTGCTCTTGCCGTGATCGACATGGCCGACAATGATAAGATTGAGTGTTGAAGATTGCATGTCTTTGATTTTCCTTTCTCAAGAACTGATAATACCGTCCATTGCTTACAAGAGGTTCAGTGTCTTAATGATGACAAGTGCCCCCAACACGATCGTCGTGAAGGCAATGGACAGCTTCAGAATGCGTTCATTGATGTGTTTGACGCTGAACGCAGATATCGGCACGGAAGACAGGGCCCCGATGATGATGTATGGTGCTAGATCTAGATAGGGGAGTTCATGTGCCAGTAAGAGATAAGCCATTGCACCGAAGAAACACGTGGAGCCCTCCGCGAGCGACGTAATACCGATAGCGTTTCGTGAATTAACGCCTGAGAGAATTTGGCCGGCGGTCACCAAGGGCCCATATCCTCCACCGCTCATGCCTTTGTTAAAGGCTGCCACCGTGCCCAGTGCCACTACACGGGGCCAAGAGAATCTAATCTGCCTATTCCTCAGGATGAGAATAAGGACACCCATGCTTAACACCACGATGCCTATATACATCTGCATATAGAATTTTGGGATATTAAATACTGTTACTGCTGCTATGATCACACCCACTGATCCGCAGAGAGCTATTGTCATCGCAATTCTCAGGTCCAGCGTGAACTTACGTTTCAAGGCATCCTTCCAGCCGATTTTAGCTATATCATGTAAGTCGATTATTTTATTGGCTTTAAAGTTCACATTTCCCACATAGTGATGCATGATCCCCGCAAAAAGGCCTGTCAGCAGCTCAGAGAACAAGATGGTAAAAACCACTTGTTTGGGGTTGAACCCGAAAATGATGAGGAGTGCTCCTAATGCTGTTCCGTAACCCATCCCCAATGTTGAATCCACGTACTCGCAGGCAAAGGCGACAAACGCCACGCCGATGGCCAACGTCCACGGCCTTTTGGTAAGGATCGCAATCGCTGCTACGAGCATCAGAGCAATAAGAGGCCACACCGTCATTTTTTTTATCATACTGGCTTCTCCTTATCTGCCGATAGCGATTACATATACCCCAAGGCCCGTAACTTCTGCATGGTATAAGCGTCCTCTTTGTCCTGGGCTCGTCCTGACCGTTCGGAGGTCTTTATTGTCTTGAGCTCCGCTACGATCTCGTCGATGTCCTTGGCCTGGGAATCAATTGGGCTACAGCAGGGCACGCATCCGATGCTCCGAAACCGCTTGCCTTCCTTGCTGAAGTAGAGTTTAACGACGGGGAGCTTCTCCCGCTTGACATAGTTCCAGATATCCAGTTCGGTAAAATGCAGGAGGGGATGGATGCGAAAATGTTCCTCTTCATAGACGGTGGATTTGTATTGGTCCCAGAGCTCAGCGGGTTGATTCTCGTAGTCCCATTTGAACTGGGCATCGCGCGGGGAAAAATATCGCTCCTTTGCCCTGATTCCGTGTTCATCCCGTCGGATTCCCAACAAGATGGCCCGCAGATTGTATTTCTTAATAATCTGTTTGAGGGCATTGGTCTTCAGCTCACCGCAGCACTCCAATTTGCTCCCCTTCGTGGGCCCCATCCCTTCCTCTAATTTTTCCTCGTTTTTGCCGATGATCAGGTCCAGGTTCCACTCTTTGGCCCGTTCATCCCTGAATCGGTACATCTCTGGGAACTTATAGCTCGTATCGATATGAATGATGGGAAAGGGGATATGGCCAAAGAAGGCCTTCCGGCACAGCCACAGCAATGTGGTGGAGTCCTTCCCCACCGACCAGAGCATGGCAATGTTCTTGAATCGGTTATAGGCCTCCCTGATGATAAAGATACTTTTGTTCTCCAATACGGTCAGATGGTCCATGGTACACTCCTCTTCTTTAATCGATGAAATACTGCATGATCACATCCGCCAGATCTTCTATCGACGGTTTCCCATCCCAGGTAACCCCCGGCGGGGAGATACAGAGGGCATCATGCCATGTGTGCATCCCGGTAAAGACGCTGTTGCCGAAGACGCTCTCGCTCTCCAATTTCCCCTTGAGATCATAGCCATCGTTGGGTAGACATACGAGATCGGGGGCTTGCTCCAGAAGGGGCCCTCGGTAGATCTCTTCCCGCGCATAGATCCTGTCTATCACCGGGTTTCCTTCGGGATCTCGCAGAGAGTGCAGAATCTCTTTAACCTCTTCTCTGATTTGATCCCCTTCTTTTCTGTCGATAGCACCTTTGGGATAGGAGTCTCTGTAATTGATATAGATCCTGCCGGGGTCCATGGCAAAGGTCTTTGTTCCCTCCTCGATTTTCTCATAGAATTGGCCATCCTCTTTAAGTTTGAGAAACCCCGCCTCTTGCAAGAACTTGTTGACGTATATCTCACTTTTGATGGAGGTAAAGCCGTGATCGGAGAGGATCATAAGGAAGGCCTCCTCGCCGTAGCTTTTTCTAAAGGACGTAACTAAATCGCCGATAAACTGATCCAATTCTCGATAGAACCGGACGAATGCTTCGTGATAGGTATGCCCTTCTTCAAGGGCGGCATCGAAGAAAAAGTGGTGAAGGCGATCGGTCTCGGTGATGCAGGCCACGAAGACATCCCAGGGTTCCTCTCGGAAGAAGTGTTTTACGGCCTCCTGTCTTGTGGTGAAGCAGCTGAACAGGTCTCGGAGAAATTCCTCCTTGTCTTGATGTGCCTTTTGGGCATCGACGTCGATGAGGTAGTCAATGCCTTTGAGATACCTATAGATGGAGTCCGGGAAAATGGCTTTCTGTAGGTCAATGGCCACAAAACCGGAGATGAGGATCCCATTGACCGGGTAAGCGGGATAGGTATGGGGAATATTAAGGATGATGGATCGATAGGGTTTGGTAACCTTTTTATGATAGCGAGCCGCAAGGGTTGAGGTGTTCCCACCTCCCACCTTCCCTAGGAGGTTCCACAAAGGAGGAGCCTTGACATCAGATGAATTGGGGAACGTGAGGGAATAGGTATGGGGTCTCAGTGCCGTAAAGCCGTAGATGCCATGTTCTGCCGGGTTTACACCTGTGGCAAAGGTAGTCCATGAGACCGATGAGATATCGGGGATGGAGGCATTCATCTGATGGATCGCATGTCCATGCCCCACTATAGCCTTGAGATTCGGCAGGTACCCCCTGCCCAGATATTCCTGTATCAAGGTATAGGGGACTCCGTCAATCCCGATAATGAGGGCCTTCTTATCTCGATTCGTTGTTTTTTTGAATAACGGCACGACCGCCCTTTATACGTACATCTTGTTACGACTTCAGAGATAGCCCAATGATTTTAACCGCTCGCGTATGAGCCTTATCTCATCCTGAGTGAGGGGTTCATCTTCTGCGCATTTGTGAGCGGAGGCAATATCCCTCAGGACGTAGACGATGAAATCCGTAACGGAGTTAAAACCCGTACCCCCGATGATCTCTTTGAGATTGTCGTAGAGGGGCCTGGGTATCTTAATAGTTACTTTATCCTTCGTAACCCCCATTTGAACACTCCTATAACACTCTAATTAGAACTTATCAGTGCTAATCTATTTTGTCAAGTCAATTGACTATTTCTAGAGAAATGTTGTAATATTTAATTGATACTTTTATGCATTTTGTGATGAAATTGGTATGAAGATTGCTTAGATTGAGCGATCATACATACAGGAGAGTTTTTAGTTTAGAATGTTACCCTATATCCTAACCTTTGTTTTTTCTTTAATCTTATCCCTCTACCTTACTCCTGTCATGCGCAGGGCAGCCTTGCAGTTTGGTATCGTGGATCATCCCGATGGGAAATTGAAGAAACATAAAAAGACCATGCCCTATCTCGGAGGGATCGCGATCTACCTTTCCTTTCTGCTCGCCTTGGCTTTTAGCTTCGAGCTCGACCAGGAGGTTCTTGGATTGCTTCTCGCTGGTACCATCGTCTTGCTTTTAGGTTTCATCGACGACCTCGGTTTTCTCAAGACGTGGGTCAAATTTGCTGGTCAACTCATAGCAGTCCTCGTATTGGTCAAGTCTGGAATTTTTATTAAACTGGTTTTTCTCCCCACTTATGTCAGCATCCCTTTGACCTTTTTGTGGTTAGTAGGGATGATCAATGCATTTAATATCATCGATGTCATGGATGGACTTGCGGCTGGTGTGGCGTTTTTCTCATCTGTAGCCTTTTTTTGTGTTGCCTTACTGAATGGGAGTCTGATGATCGCTATCGTGGCCATTACCTTGGCTGGAAGCTTATTAGGCTTCCTGCGGTACAACTTCAACCCAGCTCGGATCTACATGGGAGACACAGGCAGCATGTTTCTAGGTTTGATGATCGGGGCCATGGCTATGATCGGTAGTTACACTGAGAAGAATTTCCTCGGCTTCTTGGCCCCCCTCGTGATCCTTGGGATCCCCATTTTCGAAACCTTTCAAGTTATGTTTGCCCGTTGGCAAAAAGGAATACCCGTTGTCCGCGGAAGTCCTGACCATTATGCGTTGCGCCTGCGAGCAGCGGGGCTATCTGTTCGAGGGGTGGCCTGGCTCAGCTATGGGGCAGCCGCCATCCTGGGGGGGCTCGGCATTCTCATCATGAATGTGTGCGCACTCTATCATGTGGTGACTGTGGCTGGAGTGCTGGCATTGGCAGGACTGACAAGCATTTTTCTCTTACAAAGGATTAAGGTAAGGTGATCGTCATCCTTGGTGCCGGGGTGGCTGGATTGAGTGCCGCCTTCCATCTTACGGGGAAGGAATATGAGATATTTGAAAAAGAGAGAGAAGCGGGAGGACTCTGCCGCTCAGTGACCCATGACGGATTTACCTTCGATTACACAGGCCATTTCCTCCACCTCAGCCAACCATACACGAAAAAGCTCCTGGATGACCTATTGCCGGATTTACTCAGCATTCACCAACGCAACTCGTCTATATATTTTAAGGGCAGATACATCCCGTTTCCCTTTCAGGCGAACCTTTGGGCGTTACCGCAAGAAATAACCAGAGAGTGTCTCATTGAGTTCATCAAAGCTTCACGTGGCAAGGAAAGGGAAGGGGCAGATTTGTTGGACTGGATATATCAAGCCTTTGGCGCAGGAATCGCCAAACATTTTATGGTCCCCTACAATGAAAAACTCTGGAGGATTCCCCTCAATGAGATTTCCTTGGAATGGGTCGAGAGATTTATTCCCCACCCAACCCTTGAAGAAGTGATTGATGGTGCCTTAGGGGTCAATCTCAAGGGATTTGGGTATAATCAGGAGTTTCTCTATCCCCTCAAGGGTGGGATAGGGGTCCTCCCTCAGGCCTTCCTTGCCGAGGTTGAGGGTATCCACCTCGGGAAAGAAGCACAATCCATCGATATAGAGAGAAAAATAATACGGTTTCAAGATGGAAGCAAAACAACCTACGGTACGTTAATTTCATCTCTCCCCCTGGACGAACTCCTTCAGCGTATAGAACCCCTCCCCGATGCGATCAAGGATTTCAAGAATTCCCTCAGATATGTCTCTGTCATCAACATTAATCTCGGAGTGAAGCGGGAGAAGATATCGGATTTTCACTGGATCTATTATCCCGAATCTGCATACCCCTTTTACCGGGTGGGCTTTCTCAGTAATTTCTCTCCCCATATGGCGCCGAAAGGAACCAGTTCTGTCTATGTGGAGATATCCCACCTACCCTCAAATCCACCTTCGGTTGATCAGGTGAGAGAAGAGACCTTCTCCAGCCTTATCGCCTGTGGAGTTCTCCGCGAGGATGATGAGATATTGACTGAAAAGACACTGATGATCAAACATGCTTATGTAATCTACGATTTATTCCGTTACCAGCACCTGAGTTCTATTATCCAATTCCTTCGCTCCAAGCACATTTACCCCATCGGAAGATATGGCCTTTGGGAATATGCCACCATAGAAGAGGCAATCCTGCAGGGTAGAGAAGTGGCTCAGGAGCTTTCATGAAACCTTTTCCGGTAGTACATATCATCACAAAATTGGAGTTGGGCGGTGCCCAGCAAAATACCCTCTTTACCATCGCGCATCTGAATCGAGAGCGCTTTCGACCGTACCTGATTACCAACAACGAAGGCATATTGGTTTCAGAAGCGATGGCCCTTAATGGTGTCAAGACCTTCTTGCTCCCTGAGCTCATCAGAGAAATCAATCCTTTGATGGATATAATGGCCCTGCTCAAGATAAGAGGTATCTTGAGATCCCTGAAAAAAAGCGATTCAGCTGCGATCGTACATACCCATAGCTCCAAAGCGGGTATCCTGGGGAGGTGGGGGGCATGGCTTGCAGGTGCAGATGTCATCATCCACACCATCCATGGTTTTGGTTTCCACGACCATCAATCTTCTCCTATACGCACATCCATTATTCTTCTTGAAAAATTGACCGCCATGATCACCGATAAATTTATTGCCGTTTCTAAAGCCAACATACAAAAAGGGGTTGAGAAAGGCATTTTCCCCGTCCAGAAGGCGATCCTGATCAGGAGCGGTATCGAGTTGGGGAAGTTTGAGGGGGTCAAGGTCAACAAAGGGGATAAGAAAAAGGAACTTGGGGTTGAGCCAACCGTCCCTCTGGTTACGATGATTGGCTGTCTTAAGCCCCAAAAGGCCCCGTTAGATTATGTGGAGGTAGCTCATCTGGTCCTGCAAGAGAAAGATGCTTATTTCATTTTGGTGGGTGATGGAATATTGCGAGAGACAGTACAAAAGCGGATGGCTGACTTAGGTTTGGGCGAGCGGCTCAAGCTTCTCGGATGGCGGAGGGATATCGCTGAAATCCTGGCTGCGACCGACATCTTCTGCCTTACCTCGTTATGGGAAGGGCTTCCTCGCGTTTTGCCCCAGGCCATGATTATGGAAATCCCCATCGTTGCCACTATGGTTGACGGAACCCCAGAGGCAGTAATTGATGGAGTGAATGGCTTTTTACGAGAACCCCATGACGTCAAAGGGATGGCTGAGAACATAATCTATCTGCTGAACCATGCCGAGAAGGCGGTAGAGATGGGAAAGCAAGGTAAGGGAATGGTAGGAGCATTTGATATCTGGAAAATGGTTGACGAGCAAGAAAAACTCTACCTGGACCTGCTCAGGGAGAAGGAGAGGGTAATGAAGTGAATTTGATAACGCTTGTTTTCGGTTTTTTCTTTGGAACCATAGTTGGGAGCTTTCTCAACGTCTGCATCCATAGGATTCCTCAAGAAAGCTCCATCATCTTGCCATCATCTCACTGTCCTCAGTGTAAGACACCTATCCGTTTTTACGACAATATCCCCTTGGTAAGCTTTGCTCTTCTGCGGGGAAAATGCAGGGCATGCCATGCCCCCATTTCTTGGCGTTATCCCCTTGTAGAATTTCTCATGGGGCTTTTTTCCCTTATACTGCTCTGGCAATACGGTATCTCTGCTTTTTATCTGATATATTTTGCCTTTTTTGCATCATTGACGCTGGTGAGCTTTATAGATCTCCCTCACCGGATTATCCCCGATGTGATCAGCCTGCCCGGTATCCTTATTGGGGTAGGCATCTCCTTACTGCATCCTCAACTGTCCTTCACGGATTCCCTCATCGGGATCTTGGTGGGAGGGGGGTCACTCTATCTGGTAGCGAGCGTCTATCACGTGGTAACCAAGAGGGAAGGGATGGGGGGAGGAGATATCAAGCTTTTGGCCATGATCGGGGCCTTTATCGGCTGGAAAGGGGTCTTATTTACTATCCTGTGCAGTTCGTTGATCGGTTCAATTGTGGGGGTTACGCTAATGCTCATCTCCTCAAAGGCTGATAGCAAATATGCCGTCCCGTTTGGGCCCTTTCTTTCCCTGGGGGCCATTATTTATGTTTTAGTGGGGGAAGCCCTGATTAGCTGGTACGTGGGGTTTTTGCGTGCTGCTGCTATGTAGGTGTGTATATGAAATGGCTTTTTCGTAAAATCCAGATGGGTCTCAGGACAGAAATCGTCCTTAATATTACCATTCTCATGGTAGCTTCCCTTTTATTGGTCGGCTTCACCATCCTTAAAGTAAGCGAGCAAGAGATCATCGAGCAGAAGATAGCCGGTTCGCGCATTGTCCTCTTCTCGCTGCAAAGAGGGATCACTGCTTTCCAAGGTGAGGACTGGTATCAAGATCCTAACCTGTCGAGGATCCTCGTTGGGTTCACTCAGTTGAGAGAAGTGGAAGGGATGTGGATTGTGGATAGAGATCTGCGGCCTTTAATCACCAGGGGTGAGGGGAAGCGGTATAAGGAGGATTTGCTCACGGCCATGCATCAGGGCAGTGAGCACATTCGGTTAGAGAGAACGGGGACCCTCTGGTGGTCCTTTTACCATAGGCTCATTTCGACGGCGCCTCTTGTGCGTGAAGGAAAGGTTATTGGCGGGGTACAGGTTGCATTTTCGTTGGCTGATGTTATGGATAGACTCATAGTCTTTCGACGGTTATTTCTCATCTTAATTCTCTTGGACTCTTTAGTCTTGATTGTCTTTGGGAGTTTTCTCTTGGCGCGGGTAGTGGTTAACCCTTTGAAACGATTGGTGGGGGCAGCACAGAGGATACGGGAAGGTGAGTTGGGTTATCGTGCGCAGGTAGAATCTCAGAATGAGATAGGACAAATGGCGACGGCTTTTAATCAGATGGTAACTCGGTTGTCTGAGAAGCAGCACGATTTAGAGAAGACCATTACCAAATTAAAGAATACTCAAGCGGAACTTGTGAATACCGAAAAATTGGCATCTGTCGGACGCATGGCCGCAGGGGTCGCACATGAAATTGGGAATCCTCTGTCTTCGGTGCTGGGTCATACAGAGGTTCTGCACAAAAAGCTCAAACACAAAAAGCTCAAAGATGGTGAGATCCTTTTAGATTTAGTGGAGAGAATGAGGAAAGAGACCGAGCGAATCAATCGTATTATCAAAGACTTACTCCAATTTTCAAAACCTCCTTCCCCGCATATAGAGGATGTTGAGGTAAATCAGGTTGTTCACAATTCCTTACATATGCTCAGTGTAGAAGAACGGTTTCACAATATAACGATTGACCTTTCATTGGCAGAACATCTTCCGTCGGTACGGGGAAACAGTGACCAGCTACAACAGGTCTTGTTCAATATAGTAATCAATGCCGCCGATGCCATGCCCGATGGCGGATCCATAGTCGTTCGCACGGCGGAAGAGAAACGTTGGATAATCATCTCCATCAAGGATACCGGCGTGGGGATACCCGCAGCAGAACTGGATAAGATCTGTGATCCCTTTTATACGACTAAGTCACCGGATAAAGGGACAGGACTGGGGCTCTCCATCTCCTTAAAGATCATTGATGATTTTGGCGGGAAGATCCGGATTAAAAGCGAAGAAGGTACGGGTTCTGAGTTTGTCATATATCTTCAAAAGGGATCTCGCGGTGATTAACGCAAGGTCGCCTATTGCGATATAGAAGAGCGTTAAGTTGAAAGGCTGAGAATAAATAGTGTCTTCTGGAAGAACAAACGTAAAACCTAAATAGCTTGCCTTCCAGCTGCGAAGGCCTTTTTATTTAAATCATGGAGTTTTTCAGGAAGGCGTGCCAAGAGGCATTGCAGCCATATCTCTTCCTTGATATCCAACAACTTTGAAAAGGCTCCCATCAGCACCACATTTGCGGCCCGTGCATTACCCAGGTCGGCAGCCATCGTTGAGGCCGGAATGATAAAGACTTTTGTGAAGTTAGTTTTTAAGGTCGCTTCTATATCCCGCGGATATTCCATTTCTCCCAGATTCACAGCAGGAGGGTTTATGGTAATATCGTCCACCAAAACTACGGTCGTAGGGTTGCCATAGTCGAGCCACCGTAATGTCTCCATCTTTTCCGTCATAAAGAGATAATCCGCCTCTCCAATTTTAATAATGGGTGAATAGACCTTTTCCCCGTATCGGACATGACTGCTGACCGCACCGCCTCGCTGGGCCATCCCGTGTACCTCACTCTTTTTGACGTCATAGCCGGCAGCCAAGAAGGTATCAGCCATCAGGTCGCTGGCAAGGATCACACCCTGACCTCCTACGCCTGCCACGAGAATATTGGTTACCGTATCTGCCATGGTTTATGCCTTTTTTCAATTATTGTGATTATCATTTCGTTTTTGTTGTTTCAATTGATCGGTACCGATTCAACTGAAAGCCCAAGGGTACTTCATCTGACTCACCCTTGATAGCGCCGAATGCACAGACCTGGTAACACAACCCACAACCATTACAGAGCGTTGCCTCAATGAAGGAAGCTCCTTTTCTCTTCTTTGTCTTGCCGTCGGCGGTTGTGTATTCTCCTGCCTTTGTTACATCCCAACTGATAGCCGGACATCCAAGCTGAACACACTGGCGACATCCGGTGCAAATACCTTGATCCACAGCAAGGGGTTTATTAAAAGAGCCGATCGCTCGCCGCAACAGCGCGCAGGGAGCATCTTTGGTAATGATTACCGAGGGTCCCTTTTTGCTCGTTTCCTCTTTCACGACCTTGTCAAACTCCTCGATGTTGTATGGATCAACGCTTCTAATATTTTCTTGGGCTACACCCAGTGCCTTTGACAATTCTGCATAATCCACACTCACGGTCTCTTCACCCTTGGCGGTGTACCCCGTACCGGGGTGTTCTTGAGATCCTGTCATGGCAGTGATCCAGTTGTCGACGATAATCACAGTGGCATTAGACTTGTTGAACACCATATTCAACAATGGCGTGATCCCGCTGTGGAGGAAGGTTGAATCGCCAATGACGCAGACCATGTTGCTCTGTCCGTCCTCATCTAAGACCTGGCTGGCCCCCTCGCAGACACCAATACTTGATCCCATGGAAAAGCTACTGTTCATCGCCTCGAGCGGTGGAAGGGCGCTCAGGGTGTAACAACCGATATCTCCGTGGACATAGAGCTTATTCTTCTTTAACACATGGAATACCGGCCTATGAGGGCATCCCGCACACAGATTCGGTGGACGGGGAGGGATTGGTCCACCATACACCGACGCGGGAACCTTGTAGTTCGGGTCAAAAATCTCTGCCAAGATGGTGGGACTCAACTCACCACAAAGCGGTATCGTATCCTTCCCTACAGCTATTGTATGTCCCAAAGCCCTGATATTGTCTTCCCAGAAGGGATCCAGTTCTTCTATGATAAAGACCTTATCGACCTTGCTGATAAATTCCGTGATCATCTTCTCGGGGAGAGGCCACGACATACCGAGCTTCAAAAAAGAGGCGTTGGGGAATATCTCTTTTGCGTACTGGTAGGAGATGCCTCCGCTGATGATGCCCACTGCCGTATCATTCATCTCTACGCGGTTCCCCTCAAAGGTTTCAGCAAATGTCTTGAGTTTCAATAACCGCTCTTCTATTACCTTGTGTCTTTCACGACCGTAGACCGGCAACATCACATATTTGGGCTTATCTTTGGCAAGCTCTATGGGACGATCCGGCACCGTGCGCTCTCCCAATGCCACCGGCCCTTTAGAATGAGAAATCCTGGTTACCGTCCGCAACATGACCGGGGTGTCAAACTCTTCACTGATCTCAAAGGCCTTTTTCGTAAAATCCTTGGCCTCCTGGCTGTCGCTCGGTTCCAACATGGGTACTTTGGCGAATTTGGCATAGTGACGGTTGTCTTGCTCGTTTTGGGAGCTGTGTTGTTGCGGATCGTCTGCGGTGACGAGGACAAAACCTCCATTGACTCCGGTGTACGCAACCGTCATGAAGGGATCTGCCGCCACATTTACGCCCACATGTTTCATCGTTGCAATAGCTCGTGCCCCAGCTAACATTGCCCCCATTGCCGCCATAAAGGCATCTTTTTCATTGGTGGCCCATTCAGCCTTGATCTCTTGATACCGGGTGATATTTTCCAGGATCTCACTGCTCGGTGTCCCAGGATAGGAGGAAGCAAAGAGTACCCCGGCCTCCCAGGCACCCCGCGCTATCGCCTCATTACCGGAAAGGACCTTTTTCATGGTTAGTCCCTCATCATCGCTTGTTTTGAATGGGAATCTTATCAAACAAAAGATTATGTTATATATATCACAAATTAAGCTAATGTCAACGGAAAAGGGAGGATTCCAACGCAGAGAAACTGATCAGCCCGATCCCTTCTTCGCGTACTGTTTGTATAAAGCATGGGTCCGTGAGCATCGCAAAGTCTTTCTGTCTCCACACATCTCCTCCTGAACTGGGGTGCACCATCAATTCTGTGACTCCCGTGGGGAGTTCCGAGAGAGAGAAGGGGAAAAGGGGATCGATAAACAAATGGGGATACGTAATATGCCTTTGGCGGAGTGCATCCTCCATCCATTGAGACGTCTCTGCCGTGACGAGGATATCCGATCTTCCCATAAGGGCATACCCTGTTTTGCTGAAACGGATGGCCTTGATTCCGTATCTGTCTATTGCTTCCATAAGGATCTCAAAGATCCGGGAGAAACCGTGGACGTGATGATGGGTGTCGATATGAGAAGGGATCAGCCCGGTATCTACAAAGGCCTCAATCTGCTCATGGATCTCCTGTTGTATCTTCATGACAAAAGTGGATTCGCTCATTTGCTGATGCAGTTCCTGCCGAGTGAACTTCTCCTTCCCCGGTGACTCCCACCCCAGTAAGGGATCTAAATCGATATGTATTCCTGCTGGAAATTGAGGATTTTTTCTAAGCATCGTTATGGCTTCTTGACTGCACGCACCTTTGATTAAGAGGGATGAATCGGTAACTACGCCGTGTTCGTAGGCAGTAAATACCCCTCGATTGACCTCAGATGAGATGCCGAGATCATCTGCATTGATAATAAGAAAACGGGATGAGGTCATAAAATACTCACTTGAGGATAAAGCCTTTAGGAAAGATCAACTCCGCAAACAATCTAACCAACTTCAGGGAATTTGTCAAAATAAAGGACGTGTATTGAGGTGATTTTTCAGGCGACACAAATTTAATAATGAAGGGGCGCATTGCAAGAAGTTGTGTTATACTTGGCCGCTCGAAACTAACGTACTTTTTAGAAACTCAATCAAAACAATTCTAATGTTTCATAGAAAAGGGGTCTATAGTGGCTCATCAAAAAGTCCAGCGTTCTCCTGATACGAAGAAAAGGTTTTTCTACGGCTATATCGTGGTTGTCGCCAGCCTATGTGTCTTTGCGGTAATGTATGGCACACGCTTTGCTTTTGGCGTCTTCTTCAAGCCGATGCTCACTGAGTTTGGCTGGACGAGAGCACTTACCTCAGGCGCCTTATCACTTTCTATGCTTGTACAGGGCTTGTTGGCTATTGTCATGGGTGGATTGAACGATAGGCTTGGTCCCCGGATAGTGCTCACGTTTTGTGGCTTTTTTCTCGGTGTCGGTTGTTTGCTTATGTCACAGATTAGTACGCTCTGGCAGATATATCTATTCTATGGGGTGATAATAGGTATCGGCATGAGTGGTGTCCTTGTCCCGCTCTTGTCGACTGTAGCCAGGTGGTTTATCAAGAGAAGAAATGTGATGACGGGTATTGCCTTAACCGGTATAGGCCTTGGCTCATTGATTGCACCACCAGTGGCCAACCGGCTCATCTCTTTATATGACTGGCGTGTATCCTACATTTTATTGGGGTGTCTCGTTTTGGCAGTTGGTGTTTTAGCTGCCCAGTTTTTAAAGCGCGACCCAACGAGAGCGGGGCACGTACCCGACGGTGGAGATGAAGCGGGGGAGGAAATGTTGCAAGGACGGAATGAGGGATTTTCCCTCAGGGAGGCAGCTCATACCAGACAGTTCTGGATGCTTTTTGGTATATTTGTTTGTTTGGGATTTTCTTATTTCAGTATCGTTGTGCATATCGTGCCACATATCACCGATCTGGGAATTTCCGCCGCCAAAGGGGCCACCATTCTTGCTGCGTTGGGGGGAGCGGGTATTGTTGGCAATGTAGTGGGTGGTGCCGCCGACAGGATCGGGAACAAGCAGGCTTGTATTATTGGCTTAATACTGGCGTCAGCAATGTTATTCTGGCTGGTATCGATCACAGAGGTATGGATGTTCTACCTGTTTGTCGGGGGCTTCGGCATTGGCTATGCCATTTGTATGACGTCAGAGTCGCCTCTGGTAGCATGGCTCTTTGGGGTAAGCTCACACGGCTTGCTGCTTGGGATTATAGCTTTCGGTTTTACCATTGGAGCTGCCCTTGGTCCGCTTCTGACTGGTTATATATTTGATGTTACGGGTAGCTATCAGGCGGCTTTCTTCACCTTTGCCGCTCTCACTGTTGTTGGTCTGATTTTAATGGTACTTATAAGGCCCATTGGAAGCAAGACAGGCAAAAGAGGGTGATACATGTGGAGCCGGCGGGGAGGGTTGAACTCCCGACCTACTGATTACGAATCAGCCGCTCTACCACTGAGCTACGCCGGCCTGTTTCGATCATAAAAATACACCTTTGCTAAGGTGGGTGTCAAGCGACGTACGAGGGGCCTTTAACGCACTGTTTTTCCCTTGCCCAGAAATGATTACTGTGATATTTAAAACCTAATCTTCTGAAAAAATCCGAATATATGTTTGTCCCTTGGGTCTAAAAACCTCTTTAAGAGAGTATCGTTATCGGCTGATGGTGCGGATAACCACGGCTGCTATTAGGAGAGGGAGATGTTGGGGAAGCGGGTATTAGTCATCGATGATGAGGAGAACCTGAGACACTACCTCCAATTGATCCTTGGGGAAGCGGGATACCAGGTGGCGATTGCCCAAGATGGGAAGGAGGCCCTCGAGAAGATGCAGCGCCATGCATGGGATATCATCTTGTGTGATATAAAAATGCCCACAATGGACGGTATGGCCTTGCTCAAAGCGGCAAAGGAGAAGGGATTGGAAGGGACAATCATCATGATGTCCGCGTATGGCACTGTTGATACAGCAGTAGAGGCGATGAAGATCGGTGCCTACGATTATGTATCCAAGCCGTTTAATGCCGACGAGATCATCCTGACACTCAAAAAGGCAGAAGAACGGGAGAGGTTGCGTGAGGAAAATATCAGACTCAGGGATGAGGTACAGCGAGATTATGACCTTGAGAATATCGTGGCCCAGAGCAAGGAGATGCGTACTATCTTTGCACTTATCAAGAAGGTGGCCAGGCATAAATCGTCCGTCTTGATCACCGGCGAAAGCGGGACAGGCAAAGAGCTGGTGGCCCGGGCAATTCATCATAATAGTGATAGAAAAGATAAGCCTTTAATTTCAGTTAATTGTGGAGCTATACCTGAGAATTTACTTGAGAGCGAGCTCTTCGGTCATGTTAAGGGGGCCTTTACCGATGCCATCAAGTCGAAAAGGGGCCTTTTTGAGATGGCCCATCAAGGGTCGATGTTTCTGGATGAAGTAGGGGAGCTCCCTCAAAACCTTCAGGTGAAGCTGTTGCGGGTGCTCCAGGATGGTGAGATCAGGAGGGTAGGGGATACTCATGCTTCTCACGTTGATGTCGGTATCATTGCCGCCACGGCCAAGGATTTGGCCTCAGAGGTGCAAAACAATCGGTTTAGGGAGGATCTCTATTACCGCCTCAACGTCCTGCCCATTCATATACCACCCCTGCGTGAAAGACAGGAAGATATTCCTCCCTTGGTAGCCTACTTTATCGAGGTATACAACAAAAAACTTGGATTGGGGATACAGGGTATCTCTCAGGGTGCGATGGAACGTTTCCTCCAATATCCGTGGCCTGGCAATGTGCGGGAA
The DNA here is from genome assembly GCA_964459135.1 of uncultured Thermodesulfobacteriota bacterium. GTDB lineage: Bacteria > Desulfobacterota > B13-G15 > B13-G15 > RBG-16-54-18 > CAYWLI01. Next base: position 17,610 of record CAYWLI010000039.1, read on the forward strand.
CTGGAGAATATCATCGAACGGGCCATGATCCTGGCAGAAGGGGATACCATTGTCATGGAGGGTCTCTTGATGCATATGCATGGGGATGAAGGATCAGGACCGAGCTCATCGGGTTTGTCCATCAAAAAGGGCGCCCGTGAGATGGAGATTAGGCTGATCAAAGAGGCCCTAAAGCAGACGAGAGGCAACAGGCTGAGGGCAGCACGTATCCTGGAGATCAGCCATAAGGCCCTCCTCTATAAACTCAAGGACTATGGCCTGGAGGATTATGGGAAGGAGGTGCAGTAGAACAATATACGCATTAAGTGGAGATTCGCTACCATAACAGGAAATGGAAGGAATCAATAATTATGTGATGTAAGGAATATCTTTATCTGGCGCAGATTTATGGGTGAGAAGGGGGGTTATGCACATGCTACGAGGGAAAGGAGGGGTAACCCTCATAGAGTTGGCAGTGGTGATGGCCATTGTCGCCATCATGGGCCTGTTTTTGGCCCCTGCCATCGGGGAGTGGGTGGATAATTTCCGCATCAGGCAGGCAGGACGGGATATCGTCTCTCATCTCCAATTAGCTAAAATCAGGGCTATTTCCAGAAGTCTAGAATATAGGGTACGTTTTGATTTGGCAAAAAATGAATACCTGGTAGAGAGGAATGAGGGGGTCTGGCAACAAGAGGGAAGCGTATTTCGTGTCCCCAAGGGCGTGGATATCGCCAGTGCAACAGGCAGTCTGGGCAGTCCTCCGAAGGTTAAATTTAATCCCAATGGCACCTGTTCGAGCGGACACATCAGGATAGATAATGAGCAAGGTAAACAATATAAAATTGTCGTTCACTTTACTGGCAGAATAAGGATTGAAGAGCTCTAGCCATAAGGGTTTTAACTATGAATATTTTTCATAATAATGTAAAATAATTCCATAAAAAACCGTCATTGCCA
>CAYWLI010000040.1:0-18224 GCA_964459135.1 uncultured Thermodesulfobacteriota bacterium
TTATAAAAACCTATACTTGTTGGCGTACAGGATACTGGAGATTAATCACTGGAAGATGTATTGCAGGTATGATCTGAGGTTTATGCTTTTCTTGTTGAGCCCAAGCTTGTGCCATAAGTTCATCGCCCAAAAACTAACTGAGCCAGTGATCGGTACGGACGGGTCTTCCGGATGAATCCCATAATACCCTGCGGTACGATTAACATAATGCCGACGAGTATTATTCCCTGTATGAGCAGACTGATTCCAGCATATCTCGCGAGCAAAAAGTGTAAAAATACAACGATAGCCGTTCCAACAATCGGTCCATCTTCAGTGCTCATCCCTCCTATGACCGTAGCGAGCATTACAATCATTGTCCACCGTATATTAAAAGCACTTGCCGGTTCTATATATCCTTGATAAATGTAAAAGATACCCCCAGCTATTCCCGTTATGAAGGCGCTAATAATGAAAGAATACAACTTTAATTTGAAAACACCTATACCGCAACTGGCAGCAGCTCTATCATTATCGCGAATCGATGCAAGCCCCAATCCCAGTTTTGAACGCAAAATCAGCCGCATCAAAAAAATCGACGCAATCCCGATAACAAGCGCAAGCCAGTAAAACCCCGCCATGGAAACCCCCGCCACACCTTTTACCATATAGCCCGCACCCCCACCTTGCAGCTCACCTCCGACAGGTCTCCAAAGATAAAAAACAATTCTTAGCGCTTCAGGTATAACAAGTGTCCCGATAGCAAAATAGATGCCGCTCAGTCTAAACACTGGAATGGATATGAGTAGCGCAAATGCAGCAGCTACTACAGCTCCCGCTATTAATCCGACATAAAAAGGCAACCCGCTCCAGGTGCATATTACCAATGTGTACCCTGCCAGCCCAATGAACGCGGGCTGGCACAAGGATATCAGGCCGGAGTAACCAGCAAGTAAATTCCACATATTTGCCATAGCCAGGTAAACAAAAAAGAGGAAGAGGTACAATAACCAACTGCGGGGCATTCCAGCTAACGGAAGCACCGCGAGCAAGACTAGGATTGTTCCGAACGGTATCCATCCGCCTCTCAATCGATGCATGATATCCTTCATATTGCTCCTAACGGCCGAATATGCCTTGAGGCCTTACGGCCAATACTATAATCACGATGCTATACGCACAAAGCATCTGAGCGGCAGCACCAAAGAAATAGCCACCAAGGGTCTGAGCTAATCCTAAGACCATGCCCCCGATAAATGTCCCCAGCATGCTGCCGAGCCCTCCTATGATAACCACGCCAAAAGCGATGATGAGAAAAGAGACGCCTGATTGGGGGGTAAACGGAAACGTCAAGCCAAGAAACACACCGGCTAAAGCAGCGGTCACCATGGAGATAGCAAAGGCAAAGGCGTACACACGGCCGGTATTTATCCCCATCAATTGCGCTGCTCTCCTATCTTGAGAAGCTGCATTAATCGCCTTCCCCAAATACGTCCTGCTGAGAAATTCACGAAGAAGAAGCATCACGACTAAAGCGGCAATAAAGTCGAGCAGATATGCGAAGGGGACACGAACGTTGCCAGTACCAAAACTTGCAAGGGCATAAGACGTTGTTAAACCCCGTGACATGGGCGACCAAACAATCTGTTGGAAATTTTGAAATATGAGGGAGATTCCAAAAGCAATTATCAATGGGGCTTCCATTGATATTGCAAAAGCTCGGCTCAAGAGATATTTTTGAATTGCAAAACCCATGACAAACAAGAGGGGTATCCCGATGACTAGGCTGAGGATAGGGTCAATCCCTGCCATAGTCAGTGCGGCATAAGCAAAGTAGCTGCTGAAAAGGACGAGATCCCCATGAGCCACGTTTATGAGTTTCATAACCCCGAAAACGAGAGAAAGACCGAGGGCAATTAACGCATATAATCCGCCTAAGAGAATACCCATTATGAGCGGGGTAGTTATGTCAGCTAAAAATTCTGAGGCCATCTCTATAATCTCCTAATCAATGTCATACACCAAAATATGCTTTTTTGACCTCCTTCTCTTTCCGAAGATCCGCTACATCGCCGCTTAAGACAACACGTCCCGCTTCCATGATATAGGCCCTGTCAGCTTCATCGAGACTTCTCCTTACATTCTGCTCGACCAAGAGGATCGTAATGCCTCGTTCTCTAATCTTCCTCAAGGCCTTATACACGTTATTAATAACGATAGGGGCAAGGCCGAGAGACATCTCATCAAGAAGCATGAGCTTTGGGTTTGACATGAGACCCCGCCCTAAAGCGAGCATCTGCTGTTCTCCCCCGCTGAGTGTTTTAGCCAGTTGATTTCGTCTCTCTTCCAGTATAGGAAAGAGCTCATATACTATTGTTAAATTTTGTTCTTTCCTGGACCTCGCCGTACGATTGTATGAGCCTAATATGAGATTATCGAGCACGCTCAGCTCTGGGAAAACCCTTCTTCCTTCCGGAACGTGGGAAATGCCACGACCGACTACCTGGTAGGGATTCAGCTTGGTGATGCTCTTCCCCTCAAACTCAATGCTTCCCTTAGCAGGACTTATTAAACCCGATATGACATCCAGGAGGGTGGACTTACCCGAACCATTGGCACCGATAAGAGCCACGATCTCTTTGGATTTAACTTCCAATGATACATCCCACAGGGCTTGAATACCGCCGTAAAATGTATCGATATTGCTAATCTTCAGCAATGTTTTTTGGGGCATTTCCGTACTCTCCGCTTTAACCTTACATCAATCATTAACCGAGGTAGGCTTTGATTACCTTTTTATTTTTCATGATCGCAGCCGGTTTGCCTTCAGCGATTTTCATGCCTTCATCCATCACAATAATCCTGTCAACCGCTTTCGTCATTACTTTCATCACATGCTCGATTAATATAATGGTTATCCCCCTTTTTTTATTCATTGCCTTTAAGAGGTCTAATACCTGCGGAATTTCCGTGTCAGTTAAACCCGCGGCGAGTTCGTCAATCATCAGGAGTGTCGGATTGGTGGCCAAGACCCGAGCTAATTCAAGTCGTTTCAGTGATATTTCCTCTAAATCACCAGCAAGCATATCTTTCTTTTCTGCAAGCCCTACAAACGAAAGTAGGTCAGCAGCCTCATCTTCAGCTGTAGATTTGCCAAGTCCTCGGCCAAATATTGCTGCTACCGCTATATTTTGAAGAACGGTTAATGTAACAAAGGGCTGCGGGATCTGATAAGTTCTGACAATACCACGGTGACACAGTTTATGGGGGGGATAGCCCGTAATATCACTGCCTTTAAACGTTACTGTTCCGGAATCAGGTTTATATTCACCGGCTATGACATTTAATAATGTTGTCTTGCCGGCACCATTGGGACCCATCACCCCTATTACTTCGCCACTCCCCACATCAAAACTGAGGTCTTTAACAGCAACTACTCCACCGAAATGTTTACTTACTCCGGCGACTGAAAGAATCGGTGCTTTCAAGCCTCTATACCTCCCTCAGACCTTTGACAAAAAACAAGATGAAAAATTTTCACGATGCATCCCTTACAAGATAGTGGGTGGGAAGACCGGTTCAGCCGTTGCCGTTATGAAGGCGTACACGGAAGACCGTAGGCATTCATGTGTTTATCTTCCCACCCTCTACCTTACCTCATACTAAGCTTAACTCCATTACGTGGACCTCTTCTTGCGATGGTAGTTCCCCCGTTTATTCGTACGGGATGGGGAACAGTGGATCAGCCGTCGCCTTTATGAAGTCGTGCTTGGAGAAGACTACAGGACATTCCCACACCCACGGATTGTCAGTCTTCTGCCACTGCCCAAACACGATCGGCCCACGGCTAAAGTGGTTCCCTTCAAATTTGATCCGATGACGTACCGTCATCAAATCGGTTTCCGCCAGGGCAGCATTGATCTTTTCTCCGTCAAGTGAGCCAGCCCGTTCGACGGCGTCAATGATGACTTGGATTATGCTATAGCCTGGCCCGATATTTCGGTTTAATGGTTCGTCTTTCGCTTCAGTCCATCGTTCGGCAAGTGATTGCGGCGTTGTGTCGCCAATACCCGGCGAATCACCAAATGAAGGATCCCACCACACCTCACAACCGATGCCGAGCGGTACGTCACCACCCCACGCATTTACATCTTCATAGAAGAGTGGTGCTCTGCCAATGGTAATCATCTTGGGCTTAAAGCCCAGTGTGGCGCATTGTCTCAGCAGTGTCCCAACGAAGGGGGCGGGAGCATTACCCCAGAGTATTTCACAGCCGTATGCTTTCCACTCGTTTATGATAGAAGAAAAGTCTGTAGTCTCCATTGGCGCGAGGCCCAACTTTTTATCTACTCCACAGACATCATACCCTTCGGCCTTCAGTATCCCGGGATTTGCCGCATACCAGCCAACGCCATCTGGGTCATCGGAGGCAAAGAAGGCCACCTTTTTATTGGTCTGGTCACCGTACTTTTGCAGCATGGTCACCCATGTATCCCCTATAGTATATCCAGGCTTTCCACTCCTGAAATCTCCCGGCGGAGCCGGTGCGCCTAAGGCAAAAAGCCCCGTGGCCCAGGTGTATTGCCAATTGCCTTCAACTTCCGAGCGCATACCCATCCAGGGTTCCATGGGCCCGGTCGTATTAATGAACGGAACCTTATACCGGTCAGCTATAGTAGATATGCCGGCATTCATCGGAGGCGGTTCATCACCATATGCCAGGAAGTGTACCTTGTCGTTCACAATCAAGGATTCGGCAAGCGTCCCTGCCTTGAGCGGGTCACTCTCGGTATTGACGATGATGAGTTTGACGGGCAATTTGCTGTCGAACTCCTTCACATACACTCCGCCTTCATTGTTAATATCTTCGACAGCCGCCTCCATCCCAAATATGCCGCCTTCGCCGAAGCCGGCATACATACCCGTTAACGGAGCCGGTACACCGATACGAATTTCTTCTTTTGGTCCCTTCTTACAACCGCTGACAACTAACGCACTTGCCAGAACGACCATCAAAGCAATTACAAGAAACTTTTTCATTGTCACTCCCTCCTTCATGCTTGAATTGTTAAAAAGTTTTTGTCTGTCGCTTCCTCAGGTCAGTACAGGCATCACCTCCTTTCACCTCACCTCGTGTTTAAAATGTGGCTACTTTGCAGCCCGTGCCTGTATCGTCATGATCCAAGGTTATACATGTTTCAATAGCTTTGTCAATGAGAAGACACCATGTACACGTCAACATGATGATTCTTCCCCTGCGTGGGAAGCCCCACGGATATCCGGTATCTCGGATACTATATATGGATACTCACCCTGACAGGCGAGACAGATTTCGCCATCATCACCTGGATACGCTTCGTTACAGCGGGGACACTGGACAATATCACCTCGATGCTTCTTTTCCAGGAGATGAAGCGCAACCGTAACGTGCTGGATGCCGCAAATACGTGCCCCAGCCTCCTTGATCTGTTTCATAAGAAGTTCGAGGTTTTGTTCTTTCTTCGGCTTCAGCTTGAAAAGCCAGTTCTTGATCTCGGGCCATGCTTCGACCTTAGCTGGATCTAAAAAAACACGTATCCCGCCACCGCTTGATTTTTCGTAAAGGGTCAGGGCATAACGACCAATATTAATGACCGTAAGCCAGCCGTTCCCAACGGTGCAGGATGTGAGAAGCTGTATGGCATCTGGTAGACATTTGGCGGTTTCGGAGACAGCATTGAACAGTCCTTCTTCGGGAAGGTGCTGTTTGGCCAGGTCGACCATAAGGCCACCGATCACGACACCCGGGGCGGCAAAGCCATGAAGAGATTGAACCCGCTCAATAAATTCCTCTAAGGTATAGGAACAAATATTCATAAGAGTATCCTATAAAAATATTATCCCGACGTTAAGACTGTGCTTCAAATCGACCTCGACGGTTTTCGTTTCATAACCCGCGTAAGCTATCTGAAGGGTATACCTACCGCTATTCTCCTTAAGGTTATCAAACTTAAAATCGCCGTAATGATCGGTCGTATATTCACCCATCTTTTCGTTGGCGGCATTCACAAGGGTCACGTGAGCACCTTCGGCGCATTCCTCTTGGCCATCTAATCGCACCGCAACACTGCCACCGATAAAACACCGGGTAAACCGATACAGATTCTTGTAATAGACACGAGGGCTGGTTTTATGGTGTGGTTGATAGACCGCAAGCCGCTCAGCCTGAATCATTTCCTTCATCTCGGCGTCCTCGACATGACGCACGCTTAAGGCACCGGTTGGGCAGGACTGCACACAGCGGGTCTTTGCCCATCCCCCATCAAGCAGATGAGCACAGAGGGTACATTTCTGAGGTATCTGAAGCGCTTCGTTCCATGTGATCGCACCGTACGGACACGCCTTGAGAACGTTTTTCTGCCCCTTAGATTTCACGGGATCTATCACAACGATGCCGTCGGCCCTCTTGTATATGGCTCCGTCCCTCGCTGCCTTGATACAGGGGGCATCGTCACAATGCATGCAGGGGACAGGGAGGTAGGCAACATCAATAAAGGGATATTGCCCCCGTTCCTTCCCCTGGATCGTTATCCACCCCCTCCCTCTATCGGGCTGGGGTGCCGAGTATCCCGACCAGTCATTACCCACGTGCTCGTCCTTGCACGCTAAGAAGCAGTTTTGACAATTTTCGCATTTGGCCACATCAATGATCAGATGCCATTTTTTCATCTCAGTTCTTCTCCACACCAGACCACTGCTCTATTTGCACCAGGCATGAATTGGCGGCAATGCTGTGCGATTTTTTTATGATCGGCCGACTGGGGGTCAAGATATTCATGCATCCTCCGCGATCGGGTGACATGCCCGGTTCGCCTATAGGATCATAGACTGCCGCACCTTCATAGGAATGAACCGTTCCTGGCGGGACTCGCTCGGTCAGCTGGGCCGCGCAGATGACAGCGCCCCGGTCATTAAATACCTTGACCAGGTCGTTCTCTTTGATACCGCGCGCCTGGGCATCTTTCAGGTTAAGCCGCACAATCCAGTAGTAATAATCATTAATCAGTACCCGGTGATCCCTAATATCGTTGATCCAGCTATTTTTGCCGTCGCCCATGGTATGAAAGCTGTACCGTGGATGGGGGGTTATGAGCTGCAAGGGATACTTCTTATAGAGTTTTTTCGTGTGATGACCCTCCCAGGCAGGGATATACTTAGTCATCACCGGCCTCTCCGGGTCGTCGGGATCGAAACGGGCCAGGCTTGAACAAACAAATTCGATCTTACCCGATTGGGTCTGCAGTCCCTTGAATACCTGTTCCGTATAGTCAGCGGGCAAAGGAGCAATCTCCGGTGTATCCTTCGGTCTGTCCTCCGCAAACGCCCTGAAGGAAACGGGAGCCCGCAACGCTTCTTTCGGCGCGGGAACGACATAGTAGCCCTTGCGAAGGAAGTCTTTCCACGAGACCGCCTTGGGAACGTCGGTGGCATCGAATAATCGCTTGCACCAGTCAAACTCCGTCACCCCTTCTGAAAACATCGCGGAGAACCCCAATCGCTTCGAGAGTTCATAAAAGATCTGAAAATCTGATTTCGATTCGCCGAGGGGTTCAATGCATTTGTGCTGCATGACGATGACACGGTGGTTGCACTGGTTGAAGCTGTGTTGGATATACCCCCCGCAGTTGGCGAACTCACTGATATCCCACCGTTCGAAGTTAGTACAGGCCGGAAGGATGACATCGGCGAACTTCGCCTCACCTTCAAACCAGATGGACTGATTGACGACAAACTCGAGGTTTTCGGACCGGTACATAGTGGCGTAACGGTTCGTCTCACACATGGTACCCATATGAGAGCCGCCGTATTTGTAGTACATCTTGACGGGCGAGTACCCGGGAGCCGGGTACTCATACCTGCGAAACTGGCCTTCAATCGTTTTGGCGTCAGTGAAATACCCGTACGTGTGGCCATCGAGGATCGCTTCAGGGATACGCAATCTGGGCACCTCCTGATAAACCGTATTGACTGAAGCAAGCTGGGGCATGCGCTGGTAGAGGGCAACACCCATTGCGGTGCCCACAATATCTCCCGAAAGCCCTCCCTCGGCATAGCCGGGGAAGTAGAAGCTCGTGTCGATGGGTGTCCCCTGCTGGGTGCCTCCCATATTGATGCCGGGCTTGCCGAGTCCCTGCATGGCCATGAGACAGACCATAGAGCGGGCCCATTCATTTCCCGTGGCATCACGGCAGGCGCTACCGAAACCGGAGAGTCCCCCTGCGGCGAGGTACGTCTTTTTGGTCCCCCATGCCCTGGCAAGGGCCCTCACATCCTTCGCCGGAATCCCTGCCTCATGCTCCTGCCACTCAGGGGTCTTGGGAATTCCGTCTTCTTTGCCCAGGATATAATCCTTCCAGGAGTCAAACCCAACCGTACGGTTACTCACATACTCTTTATCGTAGAGTCCTTCTGTAATCCAGACATAGGCGATGGCAAGGGCCAGGGCGTTACCCGTTGCCGGCCGGGGGGCAAACCACTTGCCGCCCAACAGAGCCGCCGTATGGTTGTAGAAGGGGTCGATATGCACCATGGTAATGCCGAGCTCTTTGAGCCACTGGCGCCGAACGGTACCTTCAAACGCAGCATAGACGCCGCTGGTCGCTTCGGGATCGCTCGACCAGAAGACCACCATTTCGCACTCCTTAAGGCAATCCTCTACCGTGCCGTAGCTCTCCGGCGCGCCGAGGTGCATACTCTGTCCCCAGTGGTGCATGGCCCCCCAATACCATCCCTCCCAGCTATCGGGATTATGGCCGACGGGTGTCCAGCCTATATTATTGAAAAACCTCAATCTGGCACTCAGCCAGTAGCCGAGGATGCCCCAGAGATGGTGGGAGCCGCTGCCGTTGAGGATAGCCCCTGGACCATGTTCTTTTTTGACTCGTTTGATCTCGTTGGCCACGATATCGAGTGCCTCGTCCCAGCTTATGCGCTCGTAGCCGGAGACCCCACGTTTTTCTGGGTTTCTCTTCCCCTTCGGGTCAAAATCGGCGCGCTTCATGGGGTACAAAAGCCTGTCCGGAGAATAGATCATCGATTTGAATACCTGGGTATGAGGGGAAATGGTCGTCCTGCGGGGAGGGGTAAAGGTCTTGCCCCTGGCTTTGATCGTCCAGGGCTTGGCATCGCTTTTGTCGAACTCAATGGGGGTGATCCGTATGATTTTACCATCCTTCACGTAAACAAAGACAGGGCCGCCATTGGAATTACTCGTATACCGCGTAACCCCCTTCCCCATATCTGTTCCATACGTGACCCCTGCATTGAGCATGAGGCTCAGGGTCTCCATAAACCAACTGCTCAGCTCCTCGGCCCCCTCAAATCCTATCTGAAAGTTCTTCATGGCATTGATCATGGTGAGTTGGTCGCGAGGCGGCAGGAGGAGCTTGACCGCCAAATTGGCACTTCTGAAGGTCATACAGATATCGGGGCGGGGATGAATCCCTTTTTTTGAGATAATCTTACCGCCACGGAAGGTAAAATACCTGCCGACTGAATTATCCTTCACTTTTATTTGTGCGGTGAATTTTTTTTCTTTAAGCCGGTCCTTAAAAGACGGATGGAGCATTACCGTCCTTCGTAGCATGAACTTAAGGACAAGTAGTATTATTGAGAGAATCAGATGAGCCAGTATTGATGACTTTGATAATAGCTTATCTGCTAGAGTTGATCGCATATCTTCCTCTTAGCATATCACACACGTCACCGACTGGTTTAGTTCGTACCTTGTCGTTTGGTCCATTCTAAAAGGTACTCCATAAGACTCTGCCGTACCTCCTGGGCAGTCTCGGGTGGCCACTCCTGAAACCCACGGCCGGTCTTAAAACCAAGATCACCGTCTGCAACCTTCTCCTTCAGGAGTGACGAAGGCTCAGGAGAGCTCTCGAGGTGTTTCAGTATATAATCATGAATTGCCAGCGTCAGATCGGTCCCCACCATATCCGCGGTTTCCATGGGGCCTAACACAGGCAACCTCAGGCCGAACCCATGTTTGATGCACTCGTCCACGGTTGCAGCGTCCGCTATCCCTCGTTCAACAATGGAGATGGCCTCCCGCCAGAGGGCGTGCTGCAGTCTGTTGCCGACGAACCCGGGCACATCCTTGTTTACCCGAACCGGATGCTTCCCCACCTCCTTGAGCAGATCATAGGTTTTATCCATAGCCCAATCCGCCGTATCCTTTCCCCTGATCACTTCCACCAGCGGGATAAGGTAGGGAGGATTCCAGAAGTGGGTTCCCACAATCCTCTCCCTGTGCTCGGCCTTCTCCGCTATCTCGGTAATACTGATCACCGAAGTATTGGTCGCCAGAATGGTTTCTTCGAGACAGAGGACATCAAGGTCTTGAAATATCTTCTGTTTCAACTCCAGGTTTTCAAAGACGGCCTCAATCACGCAGTGCGCTCCATCAGCCGCCTCCGCCATATCCACGGTGGTTGTGATCCGTGACAGGGTGAAATCAATATCCTCCCGACTGCCTATGCCTTTTTCAGCCATCAGGGTCAGGTTGGAGCGAACACCCTCCAGGGCTTTGGATAGGAGCTCCTCCTTGACATCCATCAAAGCTACTGAATATCCCCGCCTGGCGAAGATCTGGGCAATCCCATGCCCCATCAGCCCGGCACCGATGACGCCGACACATTTCGCCTGCGACATAACTGACCTCTATCCTGCGGTGTAACCGCCGTCCACACAAACAACGGCCCCGGTCAAAAAATCGGAGGCCTTTGAAGACAGATAGATAACCGTCCCGATAAAATCCTCCGGCTCTCCTAACCTCCCGATGGGTATGCGTTTCAGAAAATTTTTGTAGAATGCCTGATCATCAAACATCCATTGTGTCAAGGCCGTCCGAAATACCGTGGGCGCGATGGCGTTGACATTAATACCGTGCGGACCCCATTCGCACCCCAGTGATTTTGCCAAAAGATGAACAGCCCCTTTGGACGGGCTATATCCGGTATAGTTGGCCATGCCCAGCTCACCGCGTGCCGATCCCAAAAGTATCACCTTGCCCCCTTTTCCCCGCTCGATCATAACCTTCCCGACTTCTTTGCAAAAAAGCCATGTCCCCTTCACATTGGCATCCATGATCATATCCCATTCCTCAAGGGGCTGGTCAACAATGGGACCCGGCTTGTTCACACCTGCTGCGGTTATCAAGATGTCAATCCCACCGAATTTGTCGACCGTATCTTTGACGACTCGCTTGACATCCTCATGCGCAATGGGTGAGCCTGCACAATAGGCTGCAACACCACCCTCCTTTTCTATCTCTTGGATAAGTGGTTTAAGTTTTTTCTCATCTCGGCCGGTTGCCATGACCTTGACTCCGGCCATGGCCAATGCCAAGGAGGCAGCATGGCCAAACCCGCCGGTTGCCCCCGTTATGAGGGCCACCTTCCCTGAAATATCAAAGAGGTCTTTTAATAATTCCATTCCTTTTTTCATTGTCATTTTTCATCCCTCCCTTAAAGCAGGTGGAAAAAGGTTTGAGTCTGCTCCCCGCGCTACCCCGATCCATTGTTAATGGATACCGGCCATACTCTCGAGCATGGGCGCCTTAATAATTAACCTTATCAATACCTTTAAGCTGCAGGATCTCCCTGGCTTCATCTTCCGTGGCCGGTTCATAACCGAGCTCACGGATTATGCGGATGGCCTTCTCGACCTGTTCGGCGCTACTCTTTGCCAGCACGCCTTTTTCCAGGTAGAGGTTGTCTTCAAGGCCTACTCTCCAAAACCCTCCTTCAAGCACATTGATCACGCCCATGGGGAACTGGAACCTCCCTGCTGCGCACACAGACCATTTAAAGTCTTCACCCAGTAATGTTTTGGCTTCCCTGATCATGTAGAGCAGGTTGTCTCCGCTTGCCGGAATACCACCAAGGATACCCATGACAAACTGCAAATAGATCGGTTTTTTGAGGTATCCTTCTCTCACGAGCTGGGCAACATTATTGATCTGACCCACATCATAGATCTCGATTTCCGGCTTGGTATTCATCTCATTCATGGTCTTTATGTAGATATGGAGAGATTCGAAGTGATTTGAGAAGATAAAGGATTCTGTTCCTAAAAGATAATCCTTTTCCCAGGGGTATTTGAATTCCTTGATCTTCTCGACCACCGGATACAGGGAGAAATTGAGTGAGCCGGCATTAAAGGTGGCCATCTCCGGTTTCAAGGCGCTCACCACAGCGAGCCTTTCTTCCGGGGTCATCGTGTAGCTGCCGCCGGTGGTGGGAGTTACCACTACCTTTGATTTGGCCTTTATGCCGCTCAAGATCTCCTTAAAGATTTCACCACTGGAAGAGGGTGCGCCGTCTTCAGGATTCCTGCCGTGAACATGTACAACGGCGGCACCCGCATTATGAGATCTCACCGCCTCATCTATGATATGTTCCGTGGTGAATGGGAGATATTCGGACATCGATGGTGTATGGATCGCTCCCGTCAAGGCTGCGGTAATGATTACTTTAGACATGTTAATCCTTCCTTCTCCTTCTTATTAATTATTATGCATAATATCTTATCCTCAATCCTCTGTGTCAAGGCCGTCCCACATACTGTGGTCGCGAGGGCATTGAGTTTACTCTCGTTGATCCTTGCCTTCTTTTAATTGTTCCTTCCGGTTGGAGGCAAGGCCATATTCTAGTTACCCCTATGTAAAACAAAGCGGACGGCTTCGGACGTTGCCCCATGCCGGAGAGGACTATTTCTCCGGATAGTTGACCACCACCAGCATACTGGCAGGCAAGTTCGTCTTATTGATAAGCTCCCTTCCCTCATTGGGGCCAATGAAAAGCGAGTCATACTTGCGAAGCACGTACTCATCCGTCTTCGTCTTCACCGTCACCTCGCCTTCAAGCACAAAATAGATCTTCTCCAGCGGGTTATCCTCATATGCCCATTCCGCACCCCCACCGGGCAGAAAATGAGACATGCCCATCCAGAACTTCTGGGCACCTGATTCTTCTTTCCCATGCAGCCTCATGGCCGTCATTCCAAAATGCCCCGGCGCCTCATAAGTCTTTACATCCTTTAACTCGGTCTTTTTCATCGTCTTTGGCCTCCTATTTGGCTTCCTGTCAAAAGTCGGCTCCGTTCAAAAAAACACGGAGAGGCGGAAGGCTCAAAGCCCATATGAACCCATGCGATGCCTAAACCTAGAACCCTCCGCCTCGCACCCCTTTTACTGATCCCCTTCATCCACAATGGCGACAATTCTTACTATAGAGCCGTCGCCTTTCATCCAGCGGATAGGAAACCCTGCAAAGGTAACCCGTTTGCCCGTTACCTTGTCCAGGTCGCCACCAACGTTTTCGTAACCCATGATGTCGTTGCGCAATATCAGGTTATGGCAAGGCTCCCACTCGGGAAAATCTTCCAGCACATCACGCCCGGTCTCCCTTTTATATTCCTCACAGATATCCGGGCGCAGCGGGCCGGGGCCGTGAGGCCCGATGGCCGTAGCAAGGGGGTGGTCAAGGGCCTGCTGGTCGACACCAACACATTTCACGCCTTTCTCAACGAACCACTCACCCGCCTCTTTATATAACCCAGGCGAATAGCAGAAGTATTCGACGCTGTCAGAATATTTATGGTGCCAGCCGGTATTAATCATGACGATGTCGCCCTTTTCGATCTTGGGGCGCGCCTTTTCCAGATCCTCCGGCATAATCTTTTCCCATTTCTTCTTGGGAATAGACACGGCTACGCCAGTGCCATAATACTTGTCCAAGGGGATTTCATCCGTAAACATGCCACCCTCAAAGACATGGGCCGGTGAATCTGCATGGGTCGTGCAGTGCATGGTGGTCGTGATGACCTGTGAGAGCACCCCCGATTTGGCGTGATAATGCATGCGCTCAATCTTGACATCTGCAAAATATGGCCATAGAGGTACCTTGTCGCCAAAAGGATGGCTTAAATCATATAATGTTACTTTTCCCATAGGTTGTCCCTCCTCTTTAAATGTATTACTATATTATATATCACACAGATCAACCCATCATTGGTTTGATTCTCCGTTATAATGGAGTTGAGCTGAAATCTTTGCCGCTGTATCCTTCAATGGAGCAACGATTGGAGAATCGTTGTCCCACGTAACCCTCGGAGAGGGACCGGCTACTACAACAGCTGCCACAGCCTTTTCTTCAAAGTTAAATATTGGGGCGCCGACAGCGTTAATACCAATATCGATCTCCTCATTATCGAAGGAGAATCCTTGCTGTCTGATATCTTGCAACTGACGTTGAAACATCTCCGGGTCTGTAATGGTATTCGGCGTGTAACGAGGCATTGCTCCATTGATGATAAAGCTCTCTCTAGCCTCGGGAGGAGAAAACGCCAGTATGGCTTTGGCCCCGGCTGCCGCATGGATCGGGATCCTATCCCCGATGGTGCCGGCAATGCGGACCCGTTGAGGTCCTTCAGCAATGTACGCCATGACGGTACTGTTTCCTGCAAGCGCTTCCAAAACGATGGTCTCCTTAAGGATATTGCGTAGCTCGTCAATATATGGCTTTGCAATATGAACCAGATTAGTATTGAGAAAATGATTGATAGCCCATCCAAGACTGGTAATGGACGGACCAAGCATGAATTTTTTTGTCTGAGGATTCTGCTGGAGAAAGCCGTACCTGATGAGAATAAGGAGAATACGAGAGACTGTTGCCTTATGAAACCCTAGTTTCTTACTAATTTCTACGGTCCCCATTTCTTGATTGTATGGGGTGAAGGCCAACAGGATTTCAATGGCCTTTTCTATGGAATTAAATTTCCTTATTTTCGTCTCCCATTATAAGACGTAGTATTGTATTATGATACTTGTCTTATAGGCATTTTTGATAAAATTGTCAAGCAGAGTTTTCGAAAGGAGGAAAAATATGGGAAAGATTATCCACACATCCAGAATCACCATTACACGGGTTGAGGGTCCGACTCGCAAAGCCGTGGTCGAAGGATTTAAGGAACCGATATTCTATGGTGTGCATGGAGGCATTAAGCACTTTTACGGGGTTGAACCAAAAGAAGAGCATCCAGCGACCCTTGACCACATCATAGGGGGCGTGGGGGGGTGAATGATGGGAACGTTGGCCACGTTGTTGGCCAAGAAAAATATACCGACCCCCGAAAACCGCTACGCTGCCCACGTGGAAGGTGATATTGAAGATGTGAACGGTGTCCTTAAAATTACCCGGATAAAAGTCCGGTATAACCTTACCATTCCGCCGGGGAAAAGAGATGATGCCCGTCAGGCATTTGAGCAGTATCTTCCGTACTGCCCTGGTGCCCAAAGTGTCATCGGCTCTATTCAAATCGAGCATGATTTAAAGGTCGAGGAGAATAATAGCAACTAAACAAGCTATGCTAACCACTATTGAAGCAGCCTCGTTTTTCCTTTATTATATAGTAAAGGTTATGATAAAGGGCTTGAAAACGTGACGAGTCACAGATCACAGGATACACATCATTTCTTACGCTTCAACCCGAATAATGAGTTTATCTCATGGTTCATGAGCAGCATATAATTCCCAAGATAAAAGACCGCACAGCCGTGATTGGCATCATTGGTCTTGGATATGTCGGTCTTCCTCTCGTGATCCGTTTTGGCGAAGAGGGTTTCAGAACTATCGGTTTTGATGTTGATGACAGTAAGGTCCAAAGATTAAATAGCGGTGAAAGTTACATCAAACATATTCCCTCTGAAACAATAAAACGGCTCAGAGACAACAATACGTTTAATGCCACCTCGGATTATGCCAAGCTCAGAGAAGTCGATGGTATACTCATCTGCGTCCCTACCCCTTTAAACAATACAAGGGAACCGGATGTAAGCTATATCGAGACAACATCCGACGAAATAGCACGCTATCTCAGAAAAGGTCAGCTTATCGCCTTGGAGAGCACGACCTATCCAGGCACGACCCGGGAGATCCTCTTGCCGAAATTGGAAAAGAAGGGGCTCACGGTAGGGAGGGACTTCTTTCTCGTCTTTTCACCTGAGCGGGAAGACCCGGGCAATCCGACCTACAGCACCAAGAATATCCCCAAGGTGGTGGGGGGGATCACCCCTGCCTGCACCGAGGCAGGAAAGACGCTCTATGAACAGATCGTAGATCGAGTTATCGCGGTCTCTGCACCTGAAATCGCAGAATTCGCCAAGCTTCTCGAAAACATATTCCGCTCCGTCAACATCGCTCTTGTCAACGAGCTCAAAATGCTCGCCGACAAAATGGGGGTGGATATCTGGGAGGTGATCGAAGCAGCCTCCTCCAAGCCGTTCGGCTTTATGCCCTTTTACCCGGGACCCGGCCTCGGGGGGCACTGCATCCCCATCGATCCGTTCTATCTCTCCTGGAAGGCCAGAGAGCTCAATTTCAACACCCACTTTATCGAGCTTGCCGGCGAGGTAAACACCGCGATGCCCGAGTATGTCGTATCGAAGATCGCCGACGCCCTCAATCAAGAGGGGAAGAGTCTCAAAAATGCCCGTATCCTGATCATGGGTGTTGCCTATAAAAAGGATACCGATGACATCCGTGAATCTCCCGGAGTGGAAATTATTGATATCCTCAAGAACAAAGGGGCCGAGGTTGACTATCACGACCCCCACATACCTGCCTTCTCAGGGATGCGCCGTTACCCCCATTTGGCTATGAAACGCGTGGAATTAACAGAGGCAACACTGAAGCAATACGATTGCGCAGTAGTAATAACGAATCATTCGGTATACGATTATACATGGATAGTAAAGAATTCGAAATTAGTCGTCGATACGCGAAATGCAACGGCACATATAAAAAACAGTAAGATCGTAAAGGCATGAAAAGAGATATGGATTGAAGATGAAGGCCCTTATCCTTGCAGGTGGTTCGGGAACACGGCTCTGGCCGTTAAGCAGAAAGAACTACCCGAAACAATTTTTGAAGCTCAATAGCAACAAGTCCCTTCTGCAAGAGACTATGGAGAGACTGCTCCATGCATTTTCTCCCGAAGAGATGATAGTGTTGACGAACAGCGAATATAAGTTTCATGTTATACATGACGTACAATCGCTTTTTCCCCTCAACAATATTATACTTGAACCGGTTGCGAAAAACACTGCGCCTGCAATAGCGCTGGGGATAAAGTACTGCCTGGAAAAGCTCGGGTGCGAACAAAACGAGGTGCTCGTTGTCTCTCCCTCAGACCACATCATCAAGCCTGCTCAGCACTTTTGCCACCTCTGCTGCTATCGCCCGTAGCGTCCCTGGTTATGAGCTTCATTTCCGCAAATCACCCGGCTTTGGGGATGTGATTGATGCAGAGCTTGGAAACTGACTCAACAATTGAAACACACATCATTCCCACATGGGCGCGTACGGCAGGGCTGCTGCGGTGCTTTATGTACCGTGGCAGTAGCATGACACCAACCTTCCGCCCCGGCCACTTGCTGTATGTGCGCCCAACTGCATGCGACATAACCCCGGGTGATGTAGTTGTATTTGCCGATCCTTCAGAAAAGGACTACGTTGTGCATCGTGTCGTCTCCGCCACCGATGCCGGTTTGATTACCCGCGGTGATAACAATTCGCGTTATGATCTGCCCCTTGTGTTAGACCAGGTGATCGGAAGGGTGGAGGTGCTGGAGCATCAGGGATGCCTCAAATCAATACGGGGGGGCAGCGGAGGACTCTGGTCAGCGCGGATACGGTGGGGTGTGCTCCAAGTGGGGAAGTGGCTGCGTCATGTCTTCAGCGCGCCTTATCGGGCGCTGCGCCATTTGGACCTGGTACACCGGGCTCTCAACTGGTTATTCTTCCGCCAGTTTAAGGTAGTACATCTTCATACACCTGATGGACCCCTCTTCATAGTCAACCGTAAACAACGAATTGTAGCCCGTTGGTGGCCCCAACAGGATTGTTTCGAGTGTAAAAAACCTTACGATCTTGTGATCCGGCGTGAAGATCTGGCTCAGCAGGTTACAGCAGCTAAATCATGCGTTAAGTGAACTATCATAGACGAGTTCATATGATCGTTGGCCTCTCGCATCACGGTCAAATAATAATCAAGAAATTCCAAAACTCTTAAACTGAGACCCTATCATCAATCAAGCTTTTGTGAACATAAAAAAGGGATCGGCCCACAATGAGCCGATCCCTTGAGATCAGTGGTGCCGAGGGACGGAATTGAACCGCCGACACGGGGATTTTCAGTCC
>CAYWLI010000041.1:0-2017 GCA_964459135.1 uncultured Thermodesulfobacteriota bacterium
CCCATCAGCTCCATGCCCGGTTGTTATCAGTTCTCCATTGACGAGTTAATCAAGGAAGCAAAAGAGGTCAATAAGTTAGGCATCCAGGGTATCATCCTCTTCGGGATTCCCGATAAAAAAGACGAGATGGGCTCTCAGGCCTATGCTGAGGATGGTATCGTTCAAACAGCCGTCAGGGCCCTCAAAGATGCTGTCCCCGACCTGCTCATCATCACCGACGTGTGCCTCTGTGAATACACCAGCCACGGCCACTGCGGTCTGGTCAAAGATGGGGTAATCCTCAATGATCCCACCTTGGAGCTCCTGGCCCAACAGGCCCTCTCCCATTGCAGGGCCGGGGCCGATATGGTGGCACCCTCTGATATGATGGATGGCAGGGTAAAGGCCATTCGGGATCTCCTCGATAAAGAGGGCTATTCCCATATCCCTATTATGGCCTACAGCGCCAAATACGCCTCGGCCTTTTACGGCCCCTTCAGGGAAGCGGCGGAGTCCCCTCCCCAGTTTGGGGACCGCAAGACGTATCAGATGGACCCAGCCAATGCCGATGAGGCCCTGAGGGAGGTAGCCCTCGACCTTGAAGAAGGGGCGGATATCGTCATGGTCAAACCGGCCCTCAGCTATCTGGACGTCATATATCGGGTCAAAGAGCAATTCGGTGTGCCGGTGGCGGCCTACAATGTCAGTGGAGAATACGCCATGGTCAAGGGTGCAACCAAGCTCGGATGGATCGACGGGGAGGATGTCATGCAGGAGGTGCTACTCTCCATCAAGAGGGCTGGGGCGGATATCATCCTGACCTATTTTGCCAAGGAGATGGCGAAGCTTTTGACGAAGTAAACTATCCCGCCAAGGGCGGGACTTTAGGGGTCAAGGGGTCCGGTGGCCAATCCCACACCACAAAATTAAATTTACGGAAGCGGGATGACGCTGTCGGCAGGGTTCAAGAAAACCATATACTTTCTTCACTTGGCCCCTGGAATCCTTGAATCCTTCAAACCTAAAGGTTGTTTCGCATAAAGGCAGCTGTTCAAGAAATTATGCTTAAAAAAAACGTGATATTGAAGCCGGACTTGAGAATGATTGCCTGGGAAATTACTAGGAGCTGCAATCTCAGTTGCCTTCACTGCCGGGCAGCTGCCGAGCGGGGACCGTATGAGGGCGAATTTACCACCGAAGAGTGTTTCCAATTTATCGACGAGGTCGCCGCTTTCAGCAAGCCGGTTTTGATCCTCACCGGCGGTGAGCCCCTCATGAGAGAGGACATCTTTGAGGTCGCCTCATATGGCACGCACAAGGGACTGCGGGTAGTCATGGCTGTCAACGGGACCCTCTTAGATGCCCAAAAGGCGACAGCGGCCAAGGAAGCCGGCATCCAGAGGGTGAGCATCAGCCTGGATGGCGCCACTCCAGAGAGCCACGATAGATTTCGCGGTGTGGTCGGTGCCTATACAGGGGCCATGGAAGGGATCACATATCTCAAAGAGGCAGGCCTTGATTTCCAGATCAATACCACGGTGACCAAGAGAAATCTGGAGGAGATAGAGGATATCTTTCATCTGGCGATCCAGTTGGAGGCTGTGGCCCACCACATCTTCCTCCTGGTCCCCACTGGGAGGGGAAGAGATTTGGCCCATGAAGAGGTCACCCCCGAAGAGTACGAACAAACCTTGACATGGTTCGCCGAACAAGACAATAAGGTGGCAATCCAGCTGAAGGCCACCTGCGCCCCTCAGTACTACCGCATCGTCCATCAGCACGGCGGCGCAAAGGGATTAAAGGGTCATGGGGAAAGCCTCCATACCTTCACCCGGGGGTGTCTCGGCGGGATCTCCTTTTGCTTCCTTTCGCACCGGGGGGATGTTCAACCCTGTGGTTACTTGGAGGTCATCGCCGGGAACATACGGGAGCGGCCCTTTCAGGAGATCTGGGAGGAGACTGAGGTATTTCAGCGCTTGAGAGATGTAACGAATCTTACGGGAAAATGCGGGGGATGTGAATACCGGATGGTGTGCGG
>CAYWLI010000041.1:2117-18071 GCA_964459135.1 uncultured Thermodesulfobacteriota bacterium
AAGGGGCTCCCCACCAATGCCATCTTTGGGTTCACCTCCATGTTGCTGAAGATACTGAGGGACCACAAGCCTGAGGGCGTGGCAGTGGTCTTCGATACCAAGGCCCCTACCTTTCGCACCAAGTTATACGAAGCGTATAAGGCCAATAGACCGGAGATGCCCGATGACCTCGCCGTACAGATCCCGTACATCAAAAAGATCGTAGAAGCCTTTCGGATACCCAGTTTGGAACAAGAGGGGTATGAGGCCGATGATCTAATCGGGACTATAGCAAAGAAGGCGGAGCAAGACGGACTTGAAGTGGTTATTGTCAGCGGTGACAAGGACCTCCTTCAGCTGGTGAGCCCACAGGTGACCGTGCTCGACACCATGAAGGATGCCCACAAGGGCCTGCGAGAGGTACAGGAGCGGTTTGGCGTCAGCCCTGAGCGCATCCCGGACATCATGGGGCTGTCCGGTGACAGTATTGACAATATCCCCGGCGTCCCGGGGATCGGCGAGAAGACAGCGGTCGATTTGATTAAGAGGTTTGGCAGTCTCGATTCACTTTTGGAGAAAGTCAATGAGGCGGATGAAAAAGAACTCAAAAAGAAGGTTAAAGAAAAGTTAATCGAATATAAAGACCAGGCTCTTCTGAGCAGGGACCTGGCTACTATTGACACCCATGTCCCCCTTGAGATCCGATGGGATGACTTCCTCCTCTCCCTTCTTGATGCGGAAGCCCTTCGCCCCCTCTTCACGGAGTTGGAGTTCCATAAGTTTCTGCAAGAATTCTGTTCTCAAAAGACCGTTTCCTACGAAAACTATCACCTCGTAACCGCGCAAGAGGAATTTGAGGAGTTGGCTGCCAATCTACAGAAGGCGGATAGCTTCTCTGTGGACCTGGAGACCACCTCCCGCGACCCCATCATTGCCGAGGTAGTCGGTCTATCCTTTTCTCACAGGCCCCATGAGGCCTATTACATCCCAGTGGGGCATGACTATCCAGGGGTGCCGCCACAACTGCCCGCCTCTCAGGTCTTAGAGCAACTCAAACCCTTCCTTGAGGACTCCGAAAAACGGAAATACGGCCAAAACATCAAGTATGACTACCTGGTACTCAGACGCCATGGGGTAAGGATAGCGGGGATCGCCTGCGACACCATGATTGTCTCGTACCTCCTCGATCCCACCAAACGCAGTCACGGCCTCGAGGCCATTGCCCAGGAGTATCTTGGACACCAGATGATCACCTATAAAGAAGTGACGGAGAAAGGCCAAGGATTTCAAAAGGTAGATCTCCAGCAGGCCATGGAATATTCCGGTGAGGACGCCGATGTTACCTTCCTCCTAACCGAGTTACTCATGAAAAAACTGGAGGAAGAAGGCTTTAAAGACCTCTTCTTGGAGATAGAGCTCCCCTTGGTGGAGGTCCTGGCAGAAATGGAGCTCTGGGGGGTCAAGATCGACCCCGGGCTCTTGCAGGAGGTCTCCAAAGAGCTCGAGGCGAGGCTCTGGAATCTGCAAAGGCAGGTCTTCGACCTTGTGGGGGAGGAGTTCAACATCAACTCCACCCAGCAGTTGGGCAAGATCCTCTTTGAGAAACTCAAATTGCCGGTAATCAAGAAGACCAAAACAGGCTATTCCACTGATGTAGGGGTCCTTCAGGAACTGGCCAAAGACAATGAACTCCCGAGGGTGGTCCTGGAATATCGCAGCCTGACAAAGCTGAAATCGACCTATGTCGACGCTCTCCCTAAACTCATAAACCCCGCCACCGGCAGGGTGCATACCTCGTATAATCAAACAGTCACAGCTACGGGCAGGCTCTCCAGCAGCGACCCCAACCTGCAAAATATCCCCATCCGTACCGATGACGGCCGCAGGATACGCAAGGCCTTTATACCTGAGGATAATTGGTGGATGATATCCGCCGACTACTCTCAAATAGAGTTGCGGATCCTGGCCCATTTGTCAGGGGACACCACCCTGATCGAGGCCTTTCAAAAGGACGAAGATATCCACACCAGAACAGCCTCGGAGATCTTCGGTCTCGCCCCTGAGCACATAACCCCTCAGATGCGCCGTGAGGCCAAGGTAATCAACTTTGGGATCATCTACGGTATGAGCCCCTATGGCCTGGCCAATGAGCTGGGCGTGGAGCCGAAGGTTGCGGCTGCATACATCGATGAGTACTTCAAAAGATATCAACGGGTTAAAGCTTATCTTGAAGAAATCCTGCAGGAGGCCAAGAAAAAGGGATACGTAACCACCCTCTATAATCGGCGCCGCTACCTCCCTGAGATCAACAGCTCCAACCGCACTGCACGACAATTTGCTGAGAGGACTGCCATCAACACCCCGATACAGGGTACAGCCGCGGACCTGATCAAGATAGCTATGAACAGGATATATCGACGCATCAGGGATGAGAATCTAAAGGCCAAACTGATCATGCAGGTCCATGACGAATTGGTCCTTGAGGCACCGACAGACGAGTTGAAAAAGGTGGAACACATGGTGCAAGAAGAGATGGAAGGGGTCATTGACATGGTCATTCCCCTCAAGGTGTCTGTCTCCAAGGGGAAAAACTGGGGGGAGATACACTAATCGTACGAAGTTATCCCTTGTCAAGGTAATGCTTTTGCGCTAGATATTAATACGATGGATCGACGCATCACGTATCTCCAGCTTGGCGATCATGTCTACCACCAAAAATACTCCCAGTGGGGCATTGGGAAGGTGGTAGAAGAATGGAACTCTACCCTTCCCGGAGGTTTATGTATTGTCAAGGTGGAATTTCAGGATGGGAGAATCAGGGTATTCGATAACGACTTTAAGAACGTATCGTGCTGTTATTATACCGGCGTGACCCCTTTCGATGCGGGCGATTAGCTCAGATGGATAGAGCGTTGGCCTCCGGAGCCAGAGGTCCCGGGTTCGAGTCCCGGATCGCTCGCCACATACTATCAATAATTTTCACTTCGTATAGTATCGTTACTGAGCACATTTTGGGAGAATGGAGAATACAATGAACAATAATAGTTATGCCGGCAATATCCTGAAGGTAGACCTGTCCACAGGCAGCATGGTCAACCTCCCGACGAACGAGTATACAGACCGGTTTATTGGCGGACGGGGGCTTGCCGCCAAACTCTATTGGGACAATGTCCCACCGGACACCGGTGCTTTTGACCCTGATAACTGCCTGATTTTCGTCACAGGACCGCTCGCCGGCTTTACCCGCCTGGGCGGTTCACGATGGCAAATCTGCGGCAAGTCGGCGGCTATGGAGCCGCAGTACTTTTCCCACGCGAACCTCGGGGGAAGCTGGGGGGCTCGGATGAAATTCTCGGGCTATGATGCGATAGCCGTCCATGGCAGGGCGGAAAAGCCGGTCTATCTCTTTGTCCACGATGGGAAGACTGAAATCAGAGATGCCGCCTTCATCTGGGGAAAAACCGCCAAGGAGACACAGGCAATCTTGAAAACAGAATTGGGAAAGGGAGTCCGGGTGGTTGCCACCGGCCCGGCGGGTGAAAACCTGGTAACCTTTGCCACGGTCCTCGCTGATGACGATGCCAGCGGTTCCAGCGGCTTTGGGGCTATTATGGGTTCCAAGAAACTCAAGGCCATCGCCGTCGCAGGGGACAAGAAACCCACCGCGGCCCGGCCGGAGAAACTAGCTGAAGAGGCAGACTATCTCTTCCGTCTCCGAGGAAAGTCTGGCCAACGCCCTCACTTGTGGATACACGAGGGACATACTCGGCAAAACATCTGCTATGGTTGTGTAGCTGGTTGCGCCCGACAATACTACCACACCAGCGACAATAAGAAGGTCAAATTCTTCTGCCAGGCCGCGGACATGTACCAGGAGGCGGTGATACATCACTACGGCGACTGGAACGAAGTCGTTGTCCAGGCGACTGAGCTGTGTCACACCTACGGCCTGGACACCTTTGTCATGGAGCCCATGATCGCCTGGCTGGCCGGATGTTATCAGGCAGGCATCCTGGGCGATGCGGACACGGGTCTGCAGCTCTCCAAGATGGGCAGCGTGGAATTCATCGAGACACTGGTACAAACAATTTCATTCCGAAAAGACTTCGGCGATGTCCTCGCCCGGGGGACCCTTGCGGCGGCCGCCGCGGTCGGCCAAGGGGCCGAGAAACTTATCGGGGATTCCATCAGCACCCGAGCAAGCGACCTGTCCATGTATGACCCGAGGGTGTATATCGTCACCGGGCTGCTCTACGCCACCGAGCCGAGAAAACCCATCCAGCAACTGCATGACATCAGCTTTACCTTAATGGAATGGGAGGTAACCGCCCCAGAAAAAGTGCCCGGACAGATTACCGGAAAGGACTTCGAGGATATTGCGGAGAGGTTCTGGGGCAGCCGGGCGGCCGGGGATATGTCCATCACCGAAGGCAAAGCACTCGCCGCCAAGACAATTCAAGACCGTAACTACGCCAAGGAGAGCTTGATCCTCTGCGACCTCCTGTTCCCGGTGGTATGGACCGAAGGCCGTGTCGGCGATCCGGCCGTGGAAAGCCGGGTCTTTTCAGCGGTGACCGGAAAAGAAACAGATGAAGCCGGTCTGAGCCGGATGGGGGAGAGAATATTCAATCTACAGCGAGCCATCCGCCTGCGGGAAGGATGGGCTGGCCGGCACGGGGATGCACTCCGGGAAGTCTTTCACGAGATTCCTATCCAGAGTATCCGCTTCAACCCCGACTGCTTGGTGCCGGGACCGCAAGGGGAACCCATATCAAGAAGAGGCGCCGTGGTTGAAAAGGATCAATTTGAGGCATTGAAGGATGAGTACTATCAGTTGCGGGGTTGGGATGTGTCCAGCGGCCTGCCGACCCGGGCAACCATGCAGGCACTGGAACTGGATGATATTGCTGACGATCTTGAGACGAGGGGACTCGTGAAATAACTTTTATCGCTAAACCATTTTATCTCAGCATCAAGATATTGCCATAGCAGCATCATATCCTGTTCGAACCGCCTCCAAAACCTTCTGAGGCTTCACGCAATCACCGATTGCTATGAATTCCGGTGCGGTCTCGCGCAGGGCATCCACAATGCCTGACCGGGACGTGAGACCCACAGCCACAATGACGGTATCCGCATCAAACAGCATCTCCTGGCCTGCTTTATCGATAGCAATTACTCCCTCGTCAGTAATTTGCGTACACCGAAAGCCTGACTGTATGGTCACATACTTTTCAAGCTCAAGCATCAAAGCCCTCCGGTGCATGATGTTCGCCTCTTCTGCTATCTCGTTCAGCATTTCGATTATTGTCACGTCCTTACCCTGCTGCGCAAAATACAGACCCGTTTCACAGCCCACCAATCCGCCGCCTATTACAACAACCTTCTGACCCACTGTTACTTCCTCACTATAGGCATCAGTGGCCAAAATAACTGAATTTTTATCCATTCCCGGCATTGCAGGTATTATCGGCTCCGCTCCTACGGCCGCGATTACAACATCAGGGTTTTCCGTTTCTACCAGCTCCGGCGTACATTCAGTATTGAGGAACACCTTGACATTCAGTGAGTCCACCTTCCTTGCCTGATATTCTCTAAACCTACTGAGATCCTCCTTGAAGGGCACATGCTGAGCGATTTTTATAGTTCCTCCAAGAGAATCGGTCTTTTCATAAAGGGTCACATCGTGCCCTTGCTCAGCCGCTGTTATGGCCGCCTGCATACCGGCTGGACCGCCACCCACAATCAGTGCTTTTTTGCTCTTCGTCATCGCCACAGGGATACTGCTTTCAAACTCCCTGCCTATTATCGGGTTGACGGCGCACTTCATCGTTCGGGTGGCAAACATTCCCCCCATGCAATCGAAACATCGGAGGCAGTGGACTATCTCATCGTCCTTGCCATATTGCGCTTTCTTGGGCAGATAAGGGTCTGCTATAAGACCGCGTGCTAAGGCTATGATATCCGCCTTGCCGCCGGCAATAATCACCTCCATCTGTGTCGGATCGGAAATCCCGCCGACTGTTACAACGGGTATTTTGACCGCTTTTTTTACCGCCTCAGCCAGATAGACGTTGCAGCCGTGGGGTAGAAACATGGATGGGTGCATCGTCACCATTG
Organism: uncultured Thermodesulfobacteriota bacterium; assembly: GCA_964459135.1. Lineage (GTDB taxonomy): Bacteria > Desulfobacterota > B13-G15 > B13-G15 > RBG-16-54-18 > CAYWLI01. The sequence continues at coordinate 8,217 of CAYWLI010000041.1, forward strand.
TGTTGATGACGAAGTGGGCGCCTGCGGAGACGTGGATGAGATCCACTTTGTCCTCTACCATCTTGCATATCGCGATAGCGTCCTCGATAGTGAGCCCTCCTTCAGTCAATTCGGAGCCGCTTATACGCAATTCTATGGGGAAATCCTTGCCAACACTTTCACGAACACGGTCTATAACCATTATCGGAAATCTGGCGCGGTTTTCAACGCTGCCTCCGAATGCATCTTTGCGCTTATTGGTCAGGGGGGAAAAAAATTGGGCCAGGAGCCAGCCGTGGCCAGCGTGTATCATGCACATATCAAACCCAGCGAGCTTCACCGTGGCTGCACCAGCGGCATATGCGTCCGCTATTATATTCATTAAATCCTCGGACATCTCTTCAACGATAACGGTATGTGCCCCCTTGGTGCGGAAACCGATATCAGTGGATGTCCCTGACGGTCCTATTGGATTGCGACCTGCCAGAAACATCGGATCGCATTCCATGCCTCCATGTGAAAGTTCTATAGATGCAATTGAGCCGTATTGATGGATGGCGTCCGCTGTCTCCACGAGAGAGGGAATGACCCCCTCGTCATCAAGGAGTATCTGCTTCGGATGCGACTTGCCGGTCGCTGAATGGACAATACTCTCTCCCACCGTTACAACTGCCGCCCCACCCTGAGCCTTCAATTTATAATAAGCTATATTATCCCGTGTGAGATGTCCCTCAGGTGATAGCTCTGCGAGCGATGTGGGAGCGGATACAATGCGGTTTTTGAATGTCAACGGCCCGATTTTTATTGGACTAAATAAGTTCGGATATTTTCTGTTCCGCATGTGTTTCCCCTTAGTGTTTTTTTGCACTATATCGGAAACTACCTTGTAAGCCAAAATTTCCAATTTACGTCGCCAGAGGACGCGGAGACGAATTACTAACCATTCGCAAATTATTTCAATAAATTAGAATCGATGATCTATAAATCTCTTAAGATTTAAATGGGGGCTAGATTGTCTCTCATTCATTTCCTAGTTGCTGACTATCCTTCCAACTCATGCAAAACCTTTTTCTCAGCCCGTCTCATTGGCTGCTTCCTGGTAGTCGCACCCTTCCTGTTTGCAGACATATTTCACGCCCGCTTTTGTCCGCTTTTCAGCGAGAAAGGTGGCGCCGCATTGCGGGCAGGTCCGGGAGATGGGTTTTTCCCACAGGGCGAACGTGCAGTCCGGGTAATTGCTGCACCCATAGAACATCCTTCCCTTCCGGGTCCTCCGCTGGACCAATGATCCCTCACACCCCTCCTGAGGACACGGCACGCCCGTGCTGATGGACCTCGTGCCCTTACAATCCGGATATCGGGTACATGCCAGGAACTTGCCATATCGACCCTCTTTGACTACCATCGGACTGTCACATTGGGGGCACTTCTCTTCCACGGTCGGTGGTTCTTCAACCATAATCTTTCCCTCCTCATCTGTACTGTACATCTTGGCATTTTTACATTCAGGATAGGCGGAACAGGAGAGAAACTTGCCGAACCTCCCCCATCTGATCTCCATCATATTCCCACATTGATCACAGCGTATATCCGTTGGTTCGCGCTCCCCCTTGACATCTCTCATGTTCTCCTCAGCCTTCATGAGGTTTTTTTCAAAGGGGTGATAAAACTCCTCCAGGACCTGCTTCCACGGGATCTTTTCCTCCTCGATCTTATCGAGGTTTTCTTCCATGTGGGCAGTAAAACCGACATCCATGATCGTAGGAAAATTCTCGGTAAGGAGGTCCGCTATCAAGAAACCGAGATCGGTAGGATGAAATTTTCTCTCGATGAGCTCTCCATACCGCTTATCTTGAATAGTAGACAGAATGGCGGCATAGGTAGACGGCCTGCCAATTCCCTTCTCCTCAAGCTCCCGGACCAAGGTACTCTCTGTAAAGCGAGGAGGCGGCTGAGTGAAATGTTGCTTGGGGAGGAGATCGAGAAGTTCCAATGCATCACCGGTGCTGAGCACCGGAAGGACCCCTCCCTCGTCATTCCCTTCCTGAGTATCCTTCCCCTCGACATAGATCGCAGTAAATCCCGGGAATTTCATCACACTCCCCGTAGCGACCAAGAGGTGATCGTTGGCCTTGATCTTGATAGTGGTCTGATCAAAAATGGCCGGGCGCATCTGACAGGCGATAAATCTCTCCCAGATCAATTTATATAACGACAGCTGGTCAGCACTGAGGAACCCCTTTATTTTCTCTGGAGGCATATCCAGAGAGGTCGGTCGGATGGCCTCGTGGGCCTCCTGGGCACTGGCACGGCTCTTGTAGAAATGGGGTTTGTCCGGGACATACTCCTCACCGAACTGCTTGCGAATCAACTCCCTTACCTCTTTGATTGCATCCTGAGAGAGACGTACAGAATCGGTTCGCATATAGGTGATGAGCCCTACCTGCCCCATCTTCCCCAGATCGATCCCCTCATACAATTGCTGAGCAATGCGCATGGTCTTTTTGGCAGAAAAACGCAGCTTTCGAGAGGCCTCTTGCTGCAGGGTGCTGGTGATGAAGGGAGGAGCAGGATTGCGTTTTTTCTCCTTCCGGGCGATATCTTCGACTACAAACAGTTTTTTCCGCAAACCAGTTGTGATCTTTTTGGCTTCCTTCTCATTGGAGATCTGGACTTTTTTACCTTTGCTGTGGGTCAGCTTCGCCTCAAAAGAAGGGGGTTTTTGCGGATGTTGAAGTTGAGCCGTGATGGACCAATATTCCTGCGGCACAAACGCTTGAATCTCCCGCTCTCTATCGCATATAAGTCTCAGGGCAACCGATTGGACGCGGCCGGCGCTCAGTCCCCTTTTTACTTTTTGCCATAACAGGGGGCTAATCTTATACCCGACCAACCGGTCCAAGATCCTGCGTGCCTGCTGGGCCCGATAGAGGCTCTCCTGCAGCCCTCGATGGTTTTTGAGGGCATCAGCCACCGCCCCGGGGGTGATCTCGTGAATCAAGACCCGGTATATCTGTTTCTCTTTATCAGCCAACACCTCAGCGATATGCCAGGCAATGGCCTCTCCTTCCCGATCAGGGTCAGGGGCAAGATATATCTCCTTGGCCTTCCGGCTGGCCTTTTTGAGCTCATTGATAATCTTCCCTTTTCCTCTGATTGCGATGTAGTGAGGCTCAAAGCCATTCTCTATGTCCACCCCCAATTTGGTCTTAGGGAGATCCTTGATGTGCCCCACCGAGGCCTTTACCACAAAGTCCTTCCCTAAGAATTTCGTGATGGTTCGCGCCTTGGCTGGTGATTCTACAATAATCAACGGTTTTCCCACGGTTCTTCCCTCATGTCCGGACAAACATCTTTCCGCCCAGTTGACTGATCACTCCTTTCAGCTCCAGTTCCAATAAAATGGTGGATACCCGTCTGATCTCCATCTGACTCAACCTGCTGATCTCATCGATGTGCAGGGGGTCATGGGAGAGGAGTTGCAGAATGCCATCTTCTTCATCGTTGAGCAAAAGGGGCTCTTCACGGGAGGTCTTTCCCCCGTATTGGGGGATGATCTCCACCAATATGTCCTGAGCACCTTCCACTAGTTTCGCCCCTTGCTTGATTAAAGCATTGGTCCCCTGGCTGGTAGCCATCCCGATATTACCCGGCACGGCAAAAACCTCGCGCCCCTGTTCCAATGCATACGATGCGGTAATGAGGGAGCCACTGTCTGCTGTGGCCTCCACGATCACCACCCCCAAGGAGAGGCCACTGATGATCCTGTTCCTCTTGGGAAAGTTCTTCCCCTCAGGCGGGGTGGAGAGCGGGAATTCCGAGATGACTGCGCCATGCTCAATGATATCAAAGAAGAGCTTTTCATTCTCAGGGGGGTAGACGATATCGATCCCACACCCAGACACCGCAATGGTCTTACCCCCTGCCTCCAGGGCACCGAGGTGGGCACACGTATCTATCCCCCGGGCCATGCCGCTCACCACCGTCACCCCGCCCACAGCTAATTCTTTGCTGATCTTCTTAGTCACCGCACGGCCGTAAGGAGAGCCTTTACGTGAGCCCACCATGGCGACCATGGGGGAATCCCCTGTATCTAATCTTCCCCGTACATATAACAGGGGAGGTGGATCGTAGATCTGGAGGAGGTTTTTGGGATAGCCCTGATCGCGAAAGGTAAGGATGTATACACCCAAATCTTCGGTCTTTTTCAATTCCTCAATAGCCGCTGCTTCGGCCGGAAATGCTTTAATCGCCCCGATTGTCTTTTCACCGACCCCTTCCACAGCGGCCAATGCCTTCGCAGAGGCGGCAAAGACTTGCTCTGGATCGCGGAAGACAGCCACCAGATTGCGATAGGCAATGGGTCCCACCCCAGGGACCATGTTGAGTGCAAGCCAATAGAGCTTATCTTCCATATTCCGTTCTCTATTCATGAACTCCAATTTTCCACTATTTTCTTACTACTGTAAAAGGATGGTTATCTAGAATAATTTCCTGCGGTCCAATAGTCAAGGTAAAATGGGACTACTCAATAACAGCCATGATTTCGTCTCCAACATACACAGAGCATCGGCTGTGTACGAGAACAGCGGTAGCGGTCTTCTGCTGTGTGGAAATAACGACCAACCGTGCGATAGGTTCATCGGGAAGTTTGACCTTCCGAAAAGCATCAGGGTTTTCTGCCTCCCCCCCTCGGTGGAAGACATCGAAGAGATTGCCTGGCTGGACCTGATGTTCCTCCCCTTGATCGATATAGACCACATCGCCATCAGCCAACTCAAGCCTCTCCTGCTTCGACGCTACCACCCATCCATAAAGGGGGTGCTCCAATTTCTTTATGGCAAGCTCCTCCTTGGGAGGGAAAAAGGGGACGACTTCATCGCCCCTTGTGATGGTTTCGAAGGAACGGGTTATGAGGGCCGTCTGGGCCTTCCTTTCGTTTGTTGCAATAATGGTGGCTCTCCCTAAAATCTGAACTTTTCTTCCAATTTTCTTTTTGGTATGAGGGTGTTCTATCAACTCTCCTACCTTCAATATAGTAAACTGATCACCTTTTTGCACTGAAATCCCCTGCTGAAAGTTGATGTAGACCTCATCTTCTTCGGACAATTCCATCTTGTTCTCTTTGGCTGCAACGATCCTCCCAATCCCCTCCAACTCCTCTATTATGAAACCAGCTGAGCGCACCTCCGGATAGATAACAAGTCTGATGAGCTCAGGGGGTGGAGGAAGAGGAGGTGGAGCTTCCTCCACCGAGGGTGGAAGGAGGGGTTTCTTCTCTTCCACTAGGGGGGGTGGAGTCTCTTCCGTCTTAATCAAGACTCTATAGGGATAGAGACGGATGCGATCACCTGGGCTAATGTAGTGTGGGTTCGTGATATATTGGTTCTGCTGCCAGAGCCTCGGCCACAGAAAGGGATCGTTGTAGAACCTCTTGGATATATCCCAGAGGGTATCCCCCTCTTTCACAATATAGTCCGCCTCATGATCCAAGACCTTCGAAGGAACAGGGGCCTCCTCTGCATGCACAAAAGGAGAAAACAGAATCATCAATCCAACGAAGATGATAGGAATCTTTCTCATCGTTACATCTCTCATGAGCAATAATAACTTGTTTAAACTCATTGAACAAAATACACACATACACTTTTGGATTTACAACTATATTCAACTACTGTCAAGTCAAAAGTGCACCTCAAGAGTACCGCAAAGTATATGACTATTACAATACTTACCAAGCAGAAAAAACGCAAGGACTAATAGTGAAGCGTTAACGGTGGAAGAGTGTGTATGAGCCGAAAGGGGAAAAGCCTGTCTCATCAGCTTGCTCTTTCTCTAGAGGACCTGAGTTGATTTGCCCTGATATGGGCACGTCTCAGGGGTTCGGGAAGCCGGTAGCCTCGGCAGGCCTCAAGGACCCACTTGAGAGCGATCTTGAGGTCGATCCGGTGTCCGGGCGAGCAATACAGGGGTTTTACCCCTGTACGAGTCCGCAAGGCCGCACCCACGTGCCTGCCGTGATGCAAGAGAGGAGCAGAATCACCCTTTGTGTTCCCTACGAACGGGTCGCCTCCCACTAACGGGGTCTTGGCACAACCGATAGCCGGGATATCGAGAATAACCCCGAGGTGTGCGGCCAGCCCCATACATCGAGGATGCGCTATTCCCTGTCCATCAACAAAGATCAGATCAGGGTTGTGATGCAATTTGTCCCACGCCTGAAGCAGAAGAGGTGCTTCCCGAAAGGTTAAAAGGCCGGGGATATAGGGAAAGGAAATAGTACCCATCGTCCACGCCACCTCTATCTCATCGAGCTGTGGCCAATCCATGACCATCACCACAGCATACCCTTCATCAGCCCCTCTGGCATATGAGCAATCGAGTCCAGCTACCCGGCTGACATGAGGATGATCCCATACCAACGCTACACAAGTGCGGAGTCTGTTTTGAATTGCAATTGCCTCACGTGGAGTAACATCCCAAGAGTGCGCGAGGGAAACGGTCTTCATTCACCTGGTATGAGCTGACGGATCTTATCCTTGGCTACCGTGAGGAGAAAAAGGTTGCGCATCCCCTCACCCGCTGCAGTGAAACCCGTAAACCCTGTGACGCTGTTATATCCCCTCAATGATAAGAGGACCTCGCTGTTGAAGCTCCCTGTACTGCTAATGGTTCTTAGAATTAGCGAGGTGGTATCAAAGCTCAATGCCTCGAGCAAGGTGGGAGAGGCGCCGAAGGTGTCCTCAAAATCCAGCACAAAAGATCGTACTGCAGGGAGGGGGCTATCCTTAAAGAAACCATCGACAAACACGGCTCCATTGACAAACTTTCCGCTATCGCGTAGAAGGTCCGGCGAATTCCACCCATTGGTCCCCAGCAACTGGACCTTTTTTATGTCATAGTAGGCCAACTGCGGGACGACAAGGTTTATCCTCTTAAAATCATCGGGGATAAAAATGGCCTGGAAGTTGATAATGGGCTTTGGTTCCTCCTTAGGATCTCGAGGCCTTTCGTACCGTACCATCCCCTTGATTACATCTCCAAAGTCCGTTTGATCATCGGCATAGGAAGCAGACACCACTACCTTTCCTCCCCAATGCTCCACTTCTTGTTGGAAGAGCCCCTTGAATGTAAGGCCGTAGGAGCTTCTGGGATAGAGCATGGCATAGGTGCGTATATTCAGTTCCTTAACGGCGTACGCAACCAAGGCCTTCGCCTGTGATGAATACGTGAGAGAATTCTGAAAGACATAGTTCCCTTTGTACGCAATCCCTTGCAGGGGACTCAAGGTTATTAATGGCACCTTCTGTTCCTCAGCCTCTTGAGTTGCCGCTTCAGTTGTGTGGCTGAGAAGAGGACCGATAATGGCAATCACATGCTTTTTCGCTGCCAAGACCCTCACCCCCTCTCTGGCGCGGGCGGGATCCCCTTGTGAATCCCAAATAATCAACCGTACTCGTAACGAAGCGTTCTGAGGTTGAAAGGCCCCTATCGCTAATTGTATCCCCTGAAGGGCTCGCCTGGCGAAAGCCTGGGCCTTCCCCTGAAGGGGGAGAATACAGCCGAGGACGATTTCTTTTCTGACCCCTATCTGAATCTGACTCCAGAGGTCTTCTAAGAGAGGGTAAAAGTCCTCTCTCTCTGCTTCTTGCATGATATCCTGAAGAAGAGCTGCGGCTTCTTTTCCCTTTCCTTCACGGAAATACCAGTGAGCCAATTTATACCTGGCATAGAGCGCTATAAACGTGCCACGATAGGCGATCTCTATTTCCCGATATTGATTTGGAGAAAGATCTTGATCCAAAAGGGCAAGAATCTTTCCTCTCAGTTCATCTCTCATGGCAGGGGGAAGCTCGCGGCGAGCGCGAGTATACCATGAGAGGGCAGCGAGGGGATCTTCAAGAGCTGCATGGCAATCTCCGAAGAAAATGAGGAGTTGGCCCCTCCACAGGGGCCGATCTTCGACAACGGGGAGCAGTTGGCGGGCAGTCTTTAAAGCGTCATTGTATCTACCCATCTTGTAATAACAGTTGGCCAGCGACCACTGGGCTTCAGGATAGTGAGGGCTTGATGGAAAATAGCCTAACAATCTTTCAAATTGGAGGGCAGCAACGCTATATTCTCTCCTTTGGAAGTAGATATCTCCTAAGAAATACAGGGCGTCATCGGTGATAGACGTACGGGGGTATTGGACGATGAAATCTTGAAAATGCCGGGCCGCACGCTCCAAATCGCCTTCTTTGTATTCTTCAAAAGCATTTCTTAATTGCCTTGCGATGACATCCGATGCAGGGACTTCTTCTCGTACCGTATCTTCTTTTACGGTTGGTCTTGTCACACAGCCATACCACAGGATCGCGAGTATGCAGACAAGGGGAAGACATATGATTATCTTGCGTAACACGCCAGGTCACCTCCTGATTCTTTTGAAAAAAGTACCTTAATCGACGACAAAAATCTCGGGCAGGGCACGATACCCTTCGTTAAAATCTATTCCATAGCCTACGATGAACCCTTCATCAATCGTAAACCCAATGTAGTCCACCTCAACCTCTACTTCACGGCGGGACTTCTTATCCACTAAGGCGCATATCTTCAACGAGGATGGATTGCGCTCACGAAGATGATCTAAAAGAAATGTGAGGCTCAGTCCGGTATCCACGATATCCTCGATAACAAGGATATCTTTACCCTCCAATGAGATCTCTACATCTTTCTTGATGATGATCTCGCCCGAGGACTCCTTTTGCGAACCATAGCTCGCTATCCTCATGAACTCAATCTCCACAGGGATGGTTAGCTGCCTAACCAGATCTGCCAAAAAGACGAAAGCCCCTTTTAACACTCCAATAAGGACCACTTGTTTATTCGCATAGTCAGCAGATATCTCGTGGGCCAACCGGGCTACCGTTTCTTCAATTGCTTTTTTTGAAAAGAGGAGTTTCAACTCTTCCTTCATGGTACTATTACAAGGCCGGCTGCAACACGACAATGCCTAAACCAGCTTCCAATTCTTCCTTGGTAAAAGAAAAGGTGCTTGTATTCAAATTTTGCACCTCCCTTTTCCCCTGAAGGAAAGCATCAACGGGTTCGATGGGGAGGTTGCATTTCTCCGTTTTTACATGCATGGGGAAAATAAGGTGCGGTTGCAACTGACCGACAACGGTAGTCGCCTCCAGTGGACCAATGGTAAAAAACCCTCCGACGGGGATGCAGAGGACATCTACCTGGCCGATGTGTTGTACTTCCTCATCGCTGAGGACATGGCCGAGGTCTCCCAAATGGCAGATCCTGATACCGTCGGCATCAAAGATAAAAATGGTATTGTGCCCCCGCTGCGCGCCGTGAGAAGCATCATGATAGGCTGCAAATCCCTCCACAACGATCCCCCGAACTTCAAGCCTCCCCGCTCCTTTAATTACCTGAGGCTTCCCTGGAAGACCTTCAACATAATTATGATCGGTATGATCATGGCTCACCGTGACGATGTCGGCTTCATCGGGGATCGCTGTATATGCGATACCCCCACCAGGTTTGTAAGGATCGGTGATAATCTTTATCCCTTGTCCCGTGGTGATCAAGAAAGCGGCATGTCCATACCACCTTACCTCCACAACCCCTCCTTATCGGCAAGGTAATAAATGATCCTCTACCCTTACAGGAGTATAAATTTTTAACAAGCATAAAGTCAAGGGAAACCGAGCAGAGGGTGACATTGCTCCCTCTGTTATGGTAAGGTTTAAACAATATAGCTCTTCTCCCATTCTTTTAAAATCTCCTCTCCCTTTGGGGGAGAGAATTCAGGTGAGGGGGAAAAATTATATCCACCCTCGCCTGCCGCCAGCGGCATCCCGCATCTCTGATTTGTGCAAAGCG